>NZ_KV802321.1:0-172723 GCF_001810665.1 Brevibacterium sp. HMSC063G07 | reverse complement strand
TCTGGTTTCAGGACATCGTTCACCCCTGCCGCTGAGAATCGGCCTGCGGGTGTCCCACGACATCGTTCACACCCGCATCCGGACGGCCCGACACCCTTGAGCCGGAATCTGCGCCGTAGCAACAACTGCTAACGGGAGTTTCTGTTGCTCAAGGGAGTCTCCGTGCGGCTCAAGCGTGGATGTGTCGTTAACGGTGCAGAGACGCGGAATAGTCAGCCATCCAGCAGCCGCGCTGGCAAGAGACAGCCCGCACGTTTCAGTCGGTTCTGCAGATCAGGGCACATGCTCCAGCTTGGGGTATGCAGCACCTACAGCGGGGGAACGATGACCCGACACCAGTCGCCCCACACACAAAAAATCCCGGGACATCGAGTGAACGATGTCCCGGGACTTCACAAACGTGGAGCCGAGGGGAATCGAACCCCTGACCTTCTCGATGCGAACGAGACGCTCTCCCAACTGAGCTACGGCCCCCTTTGGGCTCCACTGTACTCCTCGGGTTGTGCACTCTGTCAGGGGCACCAGGCACAGTCCCCTCCTGCTGAAGCGGCAAGATCGCAAGAACCGCCAGCGCACAAGCCGGCAGGTCAGTTCCGTTGAAATCATGGCGTGCCCTTGGTAGGTTGAATTTGTTATTCGGCGGCTTCGCCCCGCTTTCAACACCAGCGCAACTCAGCTATGCGCTTTCTGCTCAGGAGTACGTTCGACGAATGGTTCTGTGATCTTCACTCAGCAACGCTGAGACGCCGTCCGCGTTTTCCGCTCACTGGAGATCACTATGCCTTCTATCGTCCTTGATAACGTTTCCTTTTCCTACTCAAGCAAACCCCTGCTCTCGCAGATCAATCTGACTGTCAGCCCGGGTGAACGTGCCTGCCTCGTAGGCCCGAACGGTTCAGGAAAATCGACCCTGCTCGCTATTGCTCAAGGGCATCTTCTCCCCGATTCAGGACTAGTCGAGGTTCCCAAGTCCACCCCCTCCGCCTCGATTCAGTCCTGTTTTGACGATCTCGAGCAGACTGTTTCCGCAAGCATGGAAACCGCACTTTCGCCTCTGCGGAACCTCATATCCGAATTCGAGTCCGTCACCGAGCAGCTTGCCCACGACAGCTCCGACTCAGTTGCTGCCCGCTACGACCGGTTGCTGAGTGAACTCGAAAGCCGCGATGCGTGGTCGATCGACGCTCGCCTCAACAAGACACTCAGGGGTCTAGGGCTCAGCATCGCAGCCGAAAACGCTGAATCCCTGCGCCTTAGACAACTCTCCCCTGGTCAACGAGCACGGCTGCAGCTGGCCGCTCTGCTTGTGCTCCGGCCTCCCGCTCTTGTCCTCGATGAACCGACCAACCACTTAGATGACGATGCCATCGAGTTCCTCACCGAAGTGGTTATGGGCTGGAGCGGCCCAGTACTCACAGCCAGCCACGACCGGGCTTTCATCGAGTCTGTTGCCACAGTGCTCTACGACTTAGACACTGTGGTGTGGCACGAGCTCTCGCGTGCGGACGGCACCACTGAACCAGGCGGTCTGCACAAAAACTCCGGAAACTACACGGAGTATCTCCAAGCGAAAGACAAAGCCCACCGCGCACACCGCGCACTGCACTCTGCTCAACAGGAACAGAAACGCAGTATTGAGGAACACCGCCAGGGCAGTCAAAAGATCGCCCGCGGCGGTGTGCGTCTTGCAACTGCTCAAGGAAAAGAGAAGAAGTTCTTCGCCGACCGGGCTGCCGCAACAGCGGTCCGCCGCACCCGAAACGACGATCGCCGTTTAGAACACCTAGCAGAACACGAAGTGCGCAAACCTCGGCTGTACGAACTTTCGTTTCCCGCGCGTTCAGGTGACGAACCGGCAGGGTCGGCAATCGCAGCCCGCGCTGCAACAATAACCGGCAGGCTTTCGCCAACGACTTTCGATCTGTCCTACGGAGAACATCTGCTGCTCACCGGCCCGAACGGATCAGGCAAAAGCACACTGATCAGCTGGATCGCTGATGGCAAGCCGCCCGCGGACACACCGGCATCAGGATCGATCACCAGAGACGACGACGTTGCGCTGGTGCCCCAGAGGCTGCCAAAATGCGGCGACCCCGGCTTCACAGACGACATCTGGGACAGCGGAGTGGGTTCCACCGGACGAGGAATCCTCCACCCGTCCATGTGGACAACACCCATTTCCCACCTGTCCGACGGCAATCAGCGCCGGGCTCAACTCGCTGTCGCACTGGCAGACCAGCCTGCGGTCCTCCTCATTGATGAACCGACAAACTACCTTGACCTCAGCACTCTCGAAGCCCTCGAAAGGGCTCTGGCAAGCTGGACGGGCACGCTTGTCATCACTACCCACGACTGCTGGCTGATCAACCACTGGCAGGGCAAACGACTCCACCTGGAAGCATAAGCTCCCGGCCCAACTGCCAACGACAACGAATAATCACGAGGCGCCGCCGGCTTTTCATAAACGACCTGGCTCATGCATGTTGTACCGGTCGACTCATTCATTGCTCCTGCAGGGAAGGAAAAATCCCCCAAGTGCGCTTTCCAGGAGAGGCGTGGGGGATGTAGTGCTCTAAGGCTAACAGGCGCTGAGTACGGAGCTCCGGCGCAAATCACACCGCGTCCTGAGCTGGCTCGGCAAACGCGAAAGTCCAATGCACTCATATATACAGGCCACGCCTACCGGAACTTGCGGCAAGCACCGGAAGTCGGACCTTCAGGTGCCTGCTGAGGGCAACCACAGGGACCCGCTGTTACGGCCCACCCAGCGAAAGTCGTCATCGCTAACTTGCCAACCGGAAAGTTGTTTCGTACAGTTCTATATGTAAGCCCCGTGTCGACCGCTGGTTTCTACCATGTCGCCGGGGCATTGTTTCTGTCATAATGACTTCATGTCTGATAGATGGGTCGAAGCATGGCTGAGCGCACCGCGTTTTCAACGCTATCTTAAGATCAGTTCTGGGGACCGCGAACGTGCACTAGCCCTTTACGAATGGAACGTGGAAACCAGCCAGGTTCTCATGCACGATATCGCCCATTTTGAAGTAGCGCTCCGCAACGTTTACGACGCCGTTATCTCCGACAATTGGCCGCATAAAACACACTGGCTGTTGCACCCGCAATCCCCCGTTGTCATGCCCATATGGCGCAACACGGCAGGTTCCCAAGGTATCAAACGCCACACCGACGTCAATATCCAAACGCGAAACAAGGTTAAGACCGCAATTAAACGAAGCGGCTCTCATCAAGCCTCGCCTGGCAAAGTCATCGCGGAACTCTCTTTCGGCTTCTGGCGACATCTGACCACCAAAGCCATGGAAAAACCTATGTGGGTTCCCTACCTCCACGAAGCATTTCCTAGCGGGACGGACCGAGCCGATATTGACAAAGACATAAAAATTGTCAATGACCTGCGCAATCGAATTGCCCACCATGAATCCCTGCTGACTGGTGCCCTTGATCCAGCTGAAGCCCACAAATCGCTAATGCACTGCTTAGAACTGATCGCACCCCAAGTTCATGCTTACGTGGCGGCTAAGTCCAAGGTTGAGACAGCACTTAAAGCTAAGCCTTAAGGCTCCTGACCCGGTGCCATAGTCGGCTGATTTCAGAGCGGTGCCGCTCACCTGCCACTGTGACTACAGGTACTCCGACAGCTCACGGGCGATGAAATCCGCAGCTGACGATGATCCTAAGACAGAAGCGCCTTGATGCCCTCAACCAAGATCTCTTGCGGACTGATGTGATGCGCCGTGTGGAGACGCGCGTAGGTGGGAGCTTGCTCAGGGTCGATGACGACACGCTTTTCATCAGGCGCCATCGGAGCAGTCAGGGCTGAGCCGATCACCAGGTTGGACAATCGGTAGGCAGTCCCGAGCGGGTCCGGGGTTCCCGCCTGCTCGAGCAGAACGCACATCCGTTCGGAGAGAGTCAGATATGCGGGACCTCTTGGCGCGCGCATGCCGATGACCTGCCCGGCCCAGCGATGGGTCGTGAGGTGCACGAAAAAAGCCTGCATGAGGTCAGGCAGGTCAGCGCTGCGGATCGCCTCGGACATCAAGGGATCATCGGCCAGCGCTGCGTCGAGGGCGAGGTCAAACAGATCGTCGACTGATTCCACGCGGGAGTACAGGCTGGCAGGAGCGACACCCACCTGTTGCGCCACAGACCGCAGCGTGAGGGCCCTCAACCCACCTTCGTCCAGCAGCCTCACCGATGCCCTCGCAACCTCCACGATGTCAACCGCACGGAGGCGTTGCACAGGCTTGCGATGTTCCCAGTAACTCACTCGACCAGCCTAACCAAACAATATTCTATTAGCTATCCGTACTATGTTAGTTTTAGTGCATGCTTGATGTCACCGCCCTTCCGATTGTCTTGGGGAACACTTGTTTACGCACCTTGTCCGAACAGGACGCAGACGCATTTGCGGCAGGTACCAAGGATGAAGCTGTGCGGCGCTTCGGCCACCTGCCCGAGCCCGACTACACGCCCGAGTCCGTGCGACGCATGATCCGCGAAGAGGTCGCGGCAGGCCTGTCGTCAGGTAAGTTGGCCGTCCTTGCGCTCGCGGATGCCGAGACGAACCGGTTTGTAGGCTCCATGGTGCTCTTCGACGTCAGCTCCGAGACTGCCGAGGTCGGGTTCTGGATTCATTTCGATGCTCGCGGAAAAGGGCACGCCCGTCGCGGATTGGAGCTGGCTTCGCGTTTCGCACGCAACAGCGGAATTCAGACTCTGACTGCGCGCACGCTGCCGGAAAACAAGGCCTCTCAGCTGTGCTTGACCAATGCCGGGTTCGGTGAGGTCGAGCGATCAGTAGGGACGACGCCCGCCGGCCAGCTCGAGGAGTTGTTCCACTACCGACGCATTCTCACACCTACCGCTCAGTGGCCGTTGGTGACGGAACGACTCCGGCTCCGTCTGCATAATGCTGACGATGCCGTTTGGCTTCACAAGCTGTACTCTCAACCCGGCGTTGCCCGCTACCTGTTAGACGAGCCATGGACCAAGGACGTCACGCGCGACAAGCTCGCCGAACGACTAGAGAAGACCGGCCTCGATCACGAGACTGGTGCGCTGGCTCTCGTCATCGAGTTTGACGGGGTTCCGATTGGGGATGTGGCTCTCTGGCTCACCGATCACGAGCACCGTCAAGGCGAGATCGGGTGGGTTCTCGACCCTGCACACGGTGGGCAAGGTTTTGCCAGCGAAGCCGTCCGGGCAGTACTCAGCCTCGGATTCGACCGTTACAAACTCCACCGCATCACCGCACAGATGGATGCCCGCAACAGTGCCTCCGCAGCACTGGCTCACCGCGTTGGACTACGACTCGAAGCACATCACGTCCAGGACTGGTTCAGCAAAGGCGAATGGACCGACACCCTCGTCTACGCGCAACTTGCATCCGAGAACGCGCGCCAATGATCGTCGGGGATCTGACTTTCATGCTCTTTCTGCTGAAGGCAGTTACAGGGGTTGGCGGCTCAGTCCGGGTTGATACAGCACTTAGGGCTGACGCCTAATACGCCAAGCCTGGTTCCAAAATTGTCAGGGGCCGAGGTGCCGCTCCCCTGCCGCCGCAACTACAGGTACTCCGACAGCTCGCGAACAATGAAATCTGCCATCAGCCGACCGCGCAAAGTCAACGCGAGCCATTCCTCGTCAGGCTCGACTAGCCCCTGCTTCGCAAACTGATCCAACAGAAGCTCAGTAGCCGCAGGCAGTTCGGACAACCTCATGCCCCGCCGGATCCTGGCCCGCAACATGAGGTCTTCCAACCTGCGAGTATCCGCATCGAGAACTTCCCGGCCAATGGCCGGTGACTGCCCCTGGTCCAGCCGGTCAGCCCATGCTCGCGGGTGCTTCGCGTTCCAAAACCGCACTCCCCCAATGTGCGAGTGTGCCCCAGCACCGAAGCCCCACCAGTCCTGGCCAGTCCAGTAGGCGTTGTTGTGGCGGCATTCGCGGTCGGCACTGCGTGCCCAGTTGCTCACCTCGTACCAGTGCAGACCGGCGGCAGAAAAAGCAGCGTCAGCCGCTGCGTACTTATCTGCAAGATCGTCCTCATCAGGCATAGGCAGCTCACCGCGGCGAACCTGCGCACCCATCTTCGTACCTGGTTCGACAATGAGCGAATACGCCGAGATATGGTCTGGCTCCATCTCAACAGCTGCCTCAACAGACCGCTGCCAGTCCTCAGCTGACTCCCCCGGAGTGCCGTAGATGAGGTCAACTGACACCTGCATACCGGCGTCCTTAACCCACTGAACAGCTTTCGGAACCTGCTCCGGATTATGCGTGCGATCCAATGTTGCCAACACGTGCGGCACAGCCGACTGCATGCCCATGGACACGCGCGTAAAACCAGCCTCAGCCAGCTTGGCCACATACGCAGGGCTCAGAGTGTCTGGGTTCGCCTCAGTCGTCACCTCGGCACCATCCGCCAAGCCAAAAGCATCCCGCACACACTCAAGCGCGTAGGCCAGATCAGCGGCCGGCAGAAGAGTCGGCGTTCCCCCGCCGAAGAACACGGTACTCACCGGCCTGGCAGGAAAGTCAGCCAGAACGCGGGAGGCGAGCTCCACCTCGTGAGCTAGATTCCCAGCCCAATCGGAACGATTGGCACCCGGACCGAGCTCATCGGCCGTATAGGTGTTGAAATCGCAGTAGCCGCAGCGCACCCGGCAATAGGGCACGTGAATATAGGCACTGAGCATACGCGCCTCGGCCCCGGCCTGCGCGGAGGCTGGCAGAGAACCGTCGAGCGGAGCAACATCGCCGTCAGGCTGTGCCGGCACCGATCAGCTCTTCCGTCAGTTCTTCCCGCCGCCGGCAGCATCCGACGACAGTGCGGCAATGAACGCTTCCTGCGGAACTTCAACAGTTCCGACCATCTTCATGCGCTTCTTGCCTTCCTTCTGCTTCTCGAGCAGCTTGCGCTTACGGCTGATGTCACCGCCGTAGCACTTGGAAAGAACGTCCTTGCGGATAGCGCGGATGGTTTCGCGTGCAATGATGCGCGAACCGATAGCCGCCTGCACGGGAACTTCGAACTGTTGCCTGGGAATGAGGTCCTTGAGCTTTCCGGCCATCTTCACGCCGTAATGGTAGGCGTCGTCACGGTGGACAATCGCAGAGAACGCGTCCACGTGATCGCCGTGCAGCAGAATGTCGACCTTGACGAGGTTGGCCGCCTGATCACCGTCATCCTGGTAGTCAAGAGATGCGTAGCCGCGGGTGCGGGACTTCAGCTGGTCGAAGAAGTCGAACACGATCTCAGCCAGCGGCATGCGGTAGCGCAGCTCCACACGGTCTTCCGACAGGTAGTCCATGCCGTTCATCTGACCGCGCTTGCTCTGACACAGCTCCATGACGGGCCCAACAAAATCCGACGGGGTGAGGATCGTTGCCGCAACCATAGGTTCGCGGACTTCCTTGATCTTGCCTTCCGGATATTCGCTGGGGTTGGTCACCGTGCACTCGGCACCGTCTTCCATCGTCACCTGGTACACAACAGACGGTGCGGTCGAAATGAGCGAAAGATCGTATTCGCGTTCCAGACGGTCGCGCACAATCTCCAAGTGCAGCAGGCCCAAGTAGCCGCAGCGGAAGCCGAAGCCCAGGGCCGCCGAGGTCTCAGGTTCGAAGGTCAGCGCAGCGTCGTTGAGCTGCAGCTTCTCCAGCGCATCGCGCAGCACCGGGTAATCCGAACCGTCAATCGGAAACAGCCCGGAGAACACCATCGGCTTGGGTTCCTGATAGCCCTCGAGCGCCTCTTCAGCAGGATCAGCGGCAGTCGTGATCGTGTCACCGACCTTCGACTGGCGCACGTCTTTGACACCCGTAATGAGGTAGCCGACCTCACCAACACCCAAACCCTTCGACGGTTTGGGCTCAGGCGAGGACACGCCGATTTCCAGGGTTTCGTGCGTCGAACCGGTCGAGAACATCTGAATCTTTTCGCGCGGAGCCAACTTGCCGTCGACCACGCGAACGTACGTGACAACACCGCGATAGGTGTCGTACACGGAGTCGAAGATCATGGCACGCGCCGGGGCGTCCTTATTGCCCTCCGGAGCGGGAATGTCGCTGACAATCCGGTCGAGAACATCCTCCACACCTTCACCGGTCTTGCCGGACACCCGCAGGCAGTCTTCGGGCTCCACACCGATGAGGTTGGCAAGCTCCTCAGCGTATTTGTCCGGATTCGCCGCCGGCAGATCGATCTTGTTGAGCACGGGAACAATCGTCAGGTCGTGCTCCATGGCCATGTACAGGTTCGCCAGCGTCTGGGCTTCAATGCCCTGCGCGGAATCCACCAGCAGCAGCGCACCTTCACATGCCGCCAGCGAACGCGAAACCTCGTAGGAAAAGTCCACGTGCCCGGGAGTGTCGATCATGTTAAGCGCAAACGGTTCGCCCTCGTCAGTCATCCACGGCATACGCACCGCCTGCGACTTAATCGTGATGCCGCGCTCGCGCTCAATGTCCATCCGGTCGAGGTACTGGGCGCGCATTTCACGCGGCTGCACCACCCCGGTCATCTGCAGCATACGGTCGGCAAGAGTCGACTTACCGTGGTCAATGTGGGCGATGATGCAGAAGTTGCGGATATTCGCAGGGTCGGTGGACGCCACCTGAATCCGCTGGGCAGCAGTATCGCTCACCTGAGGCATGAACGCTCCTTTGTGGGTCTCAAACAGCTACTCATTGTCTCATACACCCAGTCAGCGCTTATCGTTGACACATGGCGAACTCCAACTTCTCACAGCGCCTCATTCGCAAAGGACTTCGAGCCGGAATCACGGCGCTCAGCCGCAGCATCGACCAGGAACAGGCGGGTCGGCTGGCAGCCGACCTCCTGCTGGGAGGCCGGCCCTCCGCATCGTCAGACTCACGAGGTGGAGCTGCTGGCAACCCTGCCAACTCACCAGGGCAAACCCAGAAGAACAAGGCACGCCCTAAGAAGGGCAGCGGAGGCCCGAAGAAGCGGGACGAATTCTCAATTGCCCGGAGGGCCGAGAACCAGCCGATCAAACAGGGATTCCCCAAAAGGCCATCAGGCGGCTACCCGGGTGATTTCACCGGCACCGTTCGGCCTGTCTACTCCCCTGACCTCGACGGCAGTCCCGACCCGGGTGAAGTCGTGTGGGCCTGGGTGCCCTACGAAGAGGACTTCACACAGGGCAAAGACCGTCCGGTCCTGCTCGTGGGCCACGACCGTTCGTGGCTGTTGGGGCTCATGCTCACCTCCAAGGACAAGGTGCCCGGCAATGTCGGGGAAATCCGGCGCAACGAGGGAACACCGTGGATCAACATCGGATCCGGCGACTGGGACGCAAAGAACCGCCCCTCGGAAATCCGCTTAGACCGCGTCATCCGAATCGCACCCAACGCAGTGCGCCGCGAGGGAGCCATCATGCCCATGAGTCTGTACTCGAAGATCGTGGAGAACATCGAAACCGGAGGGAAAAGCTGACAGCAGCCTCTGTACGGCGGACAGGTTCGCAGCGTGTGGCGAATTCAACCGCGCTGACATCCGCTGAAAATTAGCGTTCGCCCCGGTGAGCCGCTAAGCTTTTGGCCGTATGTCCGCCAAGGTGTGTGTCTCACCATGGTCGGGCGGATGTACTCCTGATATTCAGGCGCCTGACGCTTTCCCCGCTGAGAGCGCATCGAGTATGAGGAAGCCCTCACGACCTATTGATTTCGACAGAAGAGTGTTGAAGTGGCAAATATCAAGTCTCAGATCAAGCGGAACAAGACCAACGAAAAGGCTCGCCTGCGCAACCGCGCTGTGCGCAGCGAAGTTCGCGGTCACATCCGCCACGTCCGCGCAGCCATCGAAGCTGGCAACGCTGACGAAGCACAGGCAGCCCTGCAGGTTGCTTCGCGCAAGATCGACAAGGCAGTGAGCAAGGGTGTGCTGCACAAGAAGAACGCAGCCAACCGCAAGTCGCGCCTGGCTAAGGCAGTGAACGCGCTCAAGGCCTGATAGAGCCGAAGGGAAGGGGGACGAACCACGTGTTTCGTCCCCTTTCTTCATGCGGTTCTACGTGACTTGCTGCCGGTCAACGCCGGCGGGCTGACTGGGCGACTTCCCGCACGAGGGTTTCAACCGCAAATTCGGGGTCCCGTCCGCCGCCTTTCACAGCCGCATCGGCCGCTGCGACATTGAGCAGCGCACGCCCCAGTTCGGCTTCGTTCCACTGGCGAACCTGCCTGCGTGCTCGGTCCACTTGCCACGGAGCCATTTTGAGTTCGGCTGCCAACTGGCCAGAAGAGCCGCTGAGCCCCTGCACCTTCGCCAGCTGGCGAAGCTTCATCGCAACTGCCGCGACAATCGGCACAGGGTCCGTGCCCGTTGACAATGCGTGGCGGGTCAGCGCGAGCGCCTGTCCGGTGTTGCCGGAGCAGGCTGCGTCAGCGACTTTGAACCCTGTCGCCTCGACCCGCCCGCCGTAATAGCGGTCGACAATCTGATGGGTGATTTCGCCTTCCGTATCAGCCAGCAGCTGGCGGATACCCTGGTCGAGCTCCGAAACGTCCGATCCGAGCGCATCCATGAGAGCAGCGAGCGCATCCGGTCGGATAGAGCGTCCGGCGCGTTTGAATTCGCCTTCGGCAAAGGCGTTCTTGTCGGCTTCTGATTTCAACGCCGAGGCGTCAATGCGGGGAAACTCGGCCTTTTCGAGCGCCTTGATCAGGCGCGCTCCCCTGTTGCCTCCTGAGTGTTTGAGGATGACGACCATGTCGTCAGAGGGTTCGTCCGCGTAGGCGAGCGCGTCAGTCAGAAAAGCGTCGTTCATCGTGGCGCAGTTCTCGACGACCACTATGCCGCGCGTGGTGAACAGTGACGGTGCGGCTGCCTGTGCGAGTTCACCCGGCTGATACGAACTGGCATCTAGGTGTGTGATGTCATCGCCGTAGGTCTTCTTCGCCTTGCCCAGCACGGTGTCTTGGGCTTTTCTGGCAAGCACCGCTTCCGGCCCGGAAATCAGCACAATGGGGGCCGGTTTGGCGCGGTGCCACGGGATGAGTGTTTTCTTCGCTGCCACGTGATCAGCCTAGCCGCTTACAGACCCAGTGCACCCGCCGAGCCCTCTGAGCTGAGCGTCGCGGTCCAGTACAACGGTGCCGCATTCGTCTGTGCGCAGAACCGGCACGGAGCCAAAGGCATCGAGCGCCTGCCGTGTTGGGTGGCCGTAGCGGTTGTTCGCACCAACCGACACGATTCCCGCCGAAGCGCCAACCTGGGCGAAGAAGCTCGGATCAATGAAGCGAGAGCCGTGGTGGGGTGCGGTGAGAATGTCTGCCTGGACGCTTTCTGCGGCCATGGCTCTCTGTCCGTCCTCTTCGACATCCCCCGTCACAAGTACAGAGACTCCAGCCGTTTCGATCTGGATGACCGCTGAGATCTGATTTCGCCCGTCAGTCTGCTCTGCCATGTCCGGCGGCGGCCACAGCACTTCCCACCGCACATCGCCCGATGAGAACGCCATGCCTTCGGTGAGTCCGCGCACCTCGTGCCCCGTCAGAGCCTGCACTTCGCGTGCTCTGGGATCGGCGAGACTCGGTGCCGATGCCCATACGGCTGCCACCGTCCTCCCACCGGTTGTGGCCGCCCGCAGCCCCGCATAGTGGTCGGCATCGAAGTGGCTGATGATAACGCTCGTCTGCCGCACCCCCAGAGCAGACAGACAGTCGGCGAGCTTCGCCTCGTCAGGCCCAGCATCAACGAGCAGAGCGTGCTCAGCACTGAGCCGAACCGCGGTCGCACTGCCCTGCCCCACATCGCAGAAGGCGACGGTCCAATCGCCTGCGGGCCGGTGGATCAGCGGCAGCCCCATTCCCAGCACAAGCGCACCGACTGCGACAGCCGCAGCGAGCCTGCGGAAAGTAACTTTGCGAAAGCCGATGACAGCAACACCGACTGACACACCCAGCACCACAGCCAGAACAATGCCCAGTGTTCCCGCAGCCCACGGCAGCACAGCTCCGGGCAGGCCAGCCGCCGTGTGCGAGACCAGTGCAATCCACTGGGCCGGCCACTGCAGCAGCCAACCCACACCATCGGCGAAATAGCCGAATACGGCCCAGCCGGTCAGGAGGTGCAGTCCACCTGACACCAGCACTGCGAGACCGCCGATGACAATGGGCCCCAATGCGGGAACAGCCACGACATTGGCCGGTATTGACCACAGGCTCGGCTGGCTGTCGATAGTCAGCAGCACCGGGAACACGCCCAGCTGAGCGCAGACTGGAACAGCCAGGAGGTTCGCCGCAAACGGAGGCATCCACCTGCACAGTGCGGTTGTCATCGGCTGGCTGAGCACAATCAGCGCCCCGGCAGCACACACCGACAGAGTGAAGCCGATGGAGCTGGACAGCTCCGGCCGGGTGATGAGCACACCGATGACCGCTGCCGCTATGAGGGCCAAACTGCGTTTGCCAGTTCCGCGCACCACGGCATAGGCCCCTACCAGGCCCATACCGGCGGCACGGATGACAGAAGGGGCCGGACCCACAATGAACACAAACCCGGCTACGAGCACCACAGCCACCGCAGTTGCGCTCAGCGGGCGATGGCTGATCCAGCGCGCCAACCACAATGCGGTCATCGCGACAATCGCCAAATGCGTGCCCGACACGGCTGAGACATGGGTCAGGGATGCGATCTTCATGTCCTCCAGCAGCGCGTCGTCCGCTGTGGTGCGATCGCCGAGAACCAGACCCGGCACGAGGCCCGCACCCGCACTCCCACCTACTACTGCCGCATGAAACTCCTGTCGTACGTCCCTTCGCACGCGCCACATTCCGACGGGTCCGCGCACATCGCGCATCGAGTTGACAAAACCTGTCGCCTGCGAAGCTTCGCGCGTCAATGACAAGTCCGCGTGCGCAGTACTGCCGGCTTCGGGAAGCTCCTCGCGGGAAAGCAGGGTGACGGGGCCGTCGTCCGTCGACGCCGCCGCCCGCCACCAACCCGAGGCACTCTGCACCGGATCGCTGACGATCTTCACCCGCCCGGACACAGTGCCTTCGTCCGGGGTGCCGAGCACGCGCGCCGCGCTGACCCCTACAGCGGCCAGTCCCACGACAACGCAGGTCACGGCAAGCAAAGCGATTGCCTGCGCGCGGCCGGCTTCGCGCCTTTGACGGCTGATCCGCCGCTGTGCCCTGCTCGAACCGCCTGGGGTCGATTCCGTCCATGCCCACAGACCGATGGACAGGACTGTGAAAACACCGGCGGCCGCCATCATCGCCCAGTCGGGTCCGGGAAGCGCAGCACAGAGCCACACTGCGGCGGCCGCTGCCACCAGCCGAAAGGTGACGGGATACTTCAGGCCATATCGAAAGAAGTGCTCAGACGGTGGCGTTCGGTTTGATCTTCGCAAGGGTCGCCTCCCCTATGCCTGACACTTCTGTCAGCGCATCCACCGAGGCGAAGGGCCCATTCTCCTCCCGGTGCGCAACAATCGCAGCCGCCGTGACAGGACCGATGCCCGGAAGGTTCTCAAGTTCTGCTGCCGAGGCGGAATTGATGTTGATCTTCTGCCCTGCACCTGTCGCTGTGCTGCCAGAAGCCGCCCCGGTGCCACCACCAGTCGCCCCGCTCGGTGCTTGCGGACCGTTGGGGCCGGAGTCGTCTGCGATCTCCGGTACAACTATCTGTTCGCCGTCTTTGACGACCCTAGCGAGGTTGACCTGGGTGAGGTCTGCATTCTTCTTCGTCCCGCCGACGGCATCGAGCGCATCAACAACCCGGGCTTGTCCGCTGAGCGTAACCACACCTGGTTTCTTGACGGCCCCGGCAACGTGCACCTGCACGGTTGCCTGTTCTGTCGGCTCCGCCGTGATTTCCGCCGCCTGCGGTTGGCTGCTGCCCCGTGTCCTGAGATAGCCGAAAACGCACAGAGCGATGAGAACGATGATCATAAGCGCCACAATAACCGTACGCCGCGGCAGCGGGCGGCTTTTCGGCAGCAGGTCGGCAATGTCGTCGACGTCGTCTTCGGGTTGCCATCCCTGCGCGGAGCTCTCACGCAGAGAGCCCAGCCTGTCTTCTGGTGAGCGTTTCATGCACCGTATTCAACCCCACCGAACCGCACCCCGCTGGGTGCCTGTGGACAGCGTGGAATCATCCACAGAGGGTAGCGCCTAAGTGCTCCCCGAGGTTTCAGGCACGCCCTAGGGCACCAGCCGGACTTCAATGCCGGCGGACCCGGGGCCCACATGGGCTGTCACAACAGTCGACAGAACCGCGGTGTCCACGTGCTCCCACTGCGCGCGTGCGGCCTGAAGAATGGCGCGGAAGAGCGCGCTGCCCTCATCGGCCGTGCCTTCGGGGTGCAGAACGGTCGCCTGCACCCGCAGGTTCTCCGCCCCTTCACGCGTCCGCATTTCGGCCACGGCGGCGGTTGCTTCGTCGACTGCGCGGCGGGCGGCCTTTGCGGTGGTGCGGACTCGCGCGGCCGGTTCTACGCGACCTTCGTGCACCTGCAAGACGGGCACGATCTTCAGTGCGCGTCCGAACAGAGCCGCTGCGCCGCCGATTCTTCCTCCCCTGTGCAGGTACTCCAGTGTTTCGGGGACAAAGCAGGTTGCGCTGAACTGTGCGGCGGCTTTCTCGCAGGCATCGCCGCAAGCAGTCAATCCCAAGTGTGCATTCGCGGCCGCCCAGTGGGCGATGCCGACGGAGCCTGCGCTGGCTGTCTGGGAGTCGATCACACGGATGCCGACAGTACCCTCAGACCCACCGCCGTCAGCCTCAAGCCCGCGTTCCTGCGCAACCTGCGCCGCAGCGGCTGTGGCGGCCCTGTACGTGCCGGACATCTCCGCTGACAGCGTGATGATGATGACCTCGTCGGCTCCGCCGTCCAGCTGTTCGCGAATTGCTGCGGCGAAGTCCTCGACCGCGGGCATTGAGGTCCGGACGGTGCTTCCGCCGCGCATACGCGAGCACAGCTCAGATGGATCCAGCTGTGAATCCTGGAACTCGGCTTCATCGACCGTGACCGTAAGATCGACCGAGTGCACCCGACCGGCGAAAGCGCGGTCGAGCTCTTCACGGTCAGCATCGCTCAACCGCACGGTTGAATCGAGAATCAGTCCGATCACAGCACAGTCCCGCACTCGCGGCTTGCTGCAGAGCTCATTGCCGCAGAGTTCATTCCTGCCTGCCCAGGCCGCGGACCGTCCAGCCGGCTTCGCGGTATGCCCTGCGGTCGACGACATTGCGGCCGTCGACGATGATCTTCTGCGCAACGAGTTCGCCCGCCGCCACAGGGTCGAGATTCTTGTACTGCGGCCATTCCGTCAGCAGGACAACACCGTCAGCCCCGGTGAGGGCTTCTGTCAGGTCTGGGGCGTAAGTCAGTTCAGGATCACGGCGGCGGGCGTTCTCAATGGCTTCCGGATCGGTGATGACGACCTGAGCACCGGCCTGTTCCAGGCGCTCAGCGACATCGAGCGCGGGAGAGTCCCGAACATCGTCGGTGTTGGGTTTGAACGCGATGCCCAGCACCGCTATCCGCTTGCCGGAGAGGTCTCCGCCGAGTGCTTCGCGTGTCAGGTCGACCATGCGGGCGCGCCTGCGCAGGTTGATGCTGTCGACCTCCCGCAGGAAGCTCACGGCCTGTTCGACTCCGAGCTCGTCGGCACGGGCGATGAAGGCGCGGATGTCCTTCGGCAGGCAGCCTCCGCCGAAGCCCAACCCCGCGTTGAGGAAGCGCCGTCCAATGCGCTTGTCCATGCCGATGGCGTCCGCCAACACAGCAACGTCACCGCCGGCGGTTTCACACAGCTCCGCCATCGCGTTGATGAAAGAAATCTTGGTCGCCAGGAAGGAGTTCGCAGCTGTTTTGACCAACTCGGCTGTCTGGTAGTCCATGACGATCCGCGGGGTCACTGCCCCCGCCTCACCGGCAACACCCACCTCGCCAGCGGCACCGGCCTCACCACCGCGCAGGTTGTGCGCGTACACCTGATCGAGAATTGCCACGGCGGGGTCGTCTTCGCTGCCGCTTTCTACTCCGTAGATGATCCTGTCGGGCCGCAGAGTGTCTTCCACCGCGTGGCCTTCGCGCAGAAATTCGGGGTTCCAGGCCAGCTTCGCCCCGGTCGGTGCGACCTTCTTGGCCAGTTCAGCTGCCGAACCGACCGGCACGGTCGACTTACCCACCACCAGGTCACCCGGTTTGAGGTGGGGCATGAGGTCGTTGATCGCGGAGTTCACATAGGTCATATCAGCGGCATTGCTGTCTTGTGACTGAGGCGTGCCCACGCAGATGAAGTGGACGCTGGCTTCGGCCGCACGTGAAATGTCCGATGTGAACAACAGGCGCTGCGAAGTTCCGTCCGCGCCTTCGTTTCCAGCTGACTGTTCGGCTTGTCCGGCCTCGAGAAGCTCAGCAAGGCCGGGTTCGAAGAACGGCGGCTGGTAGTTTTCCAGCTTCTGCAGCTTCTGTGTGTCCGTGTCGACGCCGATGACGGTGTGTCCGACAGAAGCCATAGCGGCAGCGTGCACCGCGCCGAGATAACCACAGCCGATGACCGAAATGTGAGTCAATTGACCCTCTCCTCGCAGGTGTTCAGTTCTGCTTCCCATAGTCCCACGGGCAGCCGTACTAAAGTGGACGGTGTGATGCGTTTTACCGACTTTCTCGTGAATTCCCTGTCGGCGCTGCTCATTGCGGTCACCGGTATTGTCCTTGTCGTTGTGGGAATCGTCGCGGCTGTCATCTTCCCAGGTGCCGCCGGTGTTGTCATCGGCCTCATCATTGTGCTCACCGGTTTGGCGATTCTGGCCGGCACTGTCGGAATGAGCTTGGAATGGGCCCGCACCCAGGACCGCATTGATGCTCTCAATGCCGAGATCGCGGAAGCCCGCAAAGTCGAAAACACCATCTACTACGCTGCGGCACTGCCCGAAGACGATCAACCGGACGCTCCCGCAGCACAGAAGCTGCTCGAGGTCTTCTCCGCGGACAGTCCGCTCATGGAAAACCTCCGCATCAATCGTGGTCAGGACCTTCCGGCCGAAGGTGCCGCGCAGCTTGATGACTTCCTCAGCTCGTCAGCCAAGCAGTCATTCGCCGATGCGGCCGTGCACACCGCTTTTATGGACGTTTTCCGCGCCGCACGCGATCTGCACGCCTGGCTGAAGTCTGAAACTGCCGAAGCCGACGGCGTCCGGTCGATCATTCCCGGCGACACCAGAGAAGGCGGATGGCGTGAGTTCGCTGCCGCGGCCAACGCAGGCGACACCCTCTCCCAGAATCTGTTGGGCGCGCGGGCGGCCTTTGAGCGGGCAGTGCTCGAAGCTGACCTCCTGTGAGTCCGGCTGGACAGGCCGCCTATCCTCCCGGCTCTGCTCGCCCAGCGTCGGCGGCCGGGATCCCACCTGCTGCAGGACTGTTCAGCAGAACCGCAGCAGTGTTCCTCGGCGGTGCAGTCGGCACTGCTGCGCGCGCAGGTTTGGGGATCCTGTTCGACGCTGACTGGGCTGTGCTGATTGCCAACACACTGGCGTGTGGTCTGCTCGCGTTCATCTGTGCTCGCCCTTCGCTGCTGGCACCGCACTCGCTCCTGCGCCTGGGGCTGGGCACCGGTTTGGCCGGTGCTTTCTCAAGCACGTCCGCAATAGCTGTGCACAGCTTTCTGACCGGGTCCGCGGTGTACCCGCTGCTGTCAGCCACGGCTGGGCTTGTGGCAGTCGCAGTTGGAATCATGGTTGGCAACCGGTTCGAAAGGTCATCATGAGCGGGCCTGTTTTCGCCCTCGTGTGCGGCGCCGGGGGTCTCGGAGCCGCCGCGCGCTTTCTTCTCGATACCGCTCTCTCACGCCTGTTTCGCTCACCGGCCTGGCCGGTGGGCATCTTCGTGGTCAATGTCATCGGCAGCTGTGCCGCGGGGGCCGCCGCGGCTTGTCTGACCGGGCACGAGGTGCCGCTCACCGTGGTCTCAACAGGTTTCCTTGGCGGCTTCACAACCTTCTCAACACTGATGGTATCGACGGTGCAGATGCTCATCACCCGCCGAACTGTGCTTGCGGTGAGCTACTGCGCTGCCACCGCTGTCTTCTGCGGCGGCGGGGCATGGGTGTTCTTCCGGCTGTTCAGCTGAGCCGCCCGGCACCCGAACTCAGCATCGGATCCACCAGTCGGTGTGCGGAGCCACCGGCACGGTGCGCTTGTGTCGACTGCGCATGAAGAGCTGTTCGATCTTCATCGCAACGTCTTCGGGCACCTCGCCGCCTTCGAGGTACGTGTCGATCTCCCGGTAGCTCACACCGAGTGCCTCTTCGTCCGACTGTCCGGGGGCGTCGTCCAGAAGATCAGCCGTCGGCGTCTTTTCGTACAGGCGGGCGGGGGCTCCCATTTCTTCCAAAAGGGCCCGACCCTGACGTTTGGTCAGCCCGGACAGCGGCATGACGTCCGCTCCCCCGTCGCCGAACTTCGTATAGAAGCCGGTGACAGCTTCGGCGGCGTGGTCTGAGCCGACAACGAGCTGACCGGATGCTCCGGCAATGGCGTACTGCGCGGCCATGCGGATGCGCGCTTTGACGTTGCCGCGATTGAAATCGCTCATCGGCTCACCCAGGGCCGAAGTGAATTCGTCTGCCAGAGCGTCGACGCAGCTGCCGATGTTGAAGTCGACGTCTTTGTCCGGCTGGATGAAGTCCATGGCAAGCTGCACGTCTTCGTGATCAGACTGGACGCGGTAGGGCAGCCGCACGGCGGTGAAGGCAACCTCTTCGCCGAGCGAACGGAGCTTCTCGGCTGCCATCTGGCACATGCGCCCGGCGAGTGTGGAGTCTTGGCCGCCGGAAATCCCCAGCACGAAGCCGCGAGCTCCCGTTGTCAGGCAGTAGTCGACAAGGAACTGCACGCGCACAGCGATTTCGTCACGCGGTTCGATGGACGACTTCACTGCCAGGGAAGCCCGGATTTTGTCAGCAAGCCTAGTCATGGGCACAACGGTAGCCCGAAGAAGAATTCACACCAATTTGTCAGCACGCAAACAGGCCGTCTGCGGGTGTGAGTTTCACAACAGCAGACGGCCTGCGTCACAGGCAGCCGGTGGAGTCTTAGGCGTCCGGCACCAGATTGACGAGCTTGGGAGCCTTGACGATCACGCGGCGAAGCCCAGTACCTGCCAGTGATCGCTGGGCTCCAGGTGATTCGATGGCGAGCTTCTCAAGCTCTTCCTCCGTGATGTCAGCAGGAACTTGAAGCCGGTCGCGCACCTTGCCCTTGACCTGCACCACTGCGGTCACGGTCTCAGCTTTGAGGTAGCACTCATCGGCTTCTGGGAATGCGCGGTAGGCCAGGGTTTCTTCGTGTCCCAAACGCTCCCACAGTTCTTCAGCAATGTGCGGCGCCAAGGGACCCGTCATCTGCACGAGAGCTTCGACGGCTTCCCGCGGCGCCTCGCCCGCCTTGGTGAGGTGGTTGGTGAGAACAATGAGTTTGGCCACGGCGGTGTTGAAGTGCATGTTCTCCATGTCTTCAGTGACACCGGAGATCGCAGTGTGCATGGCGCGCAGGGTCTCTTCGTCCGCAGCGTCGTCAGTGACCAGCAGTTCGCCGGAGTCTTCATCCACGACCAGGCGCCACAGCCGCTGCAGGAAACGCTGCGAACCGACGACAGCGCGTGTTTCCCAGGGGCGCGACATGGTCAGCGGGCCCATCGACATTTCGTAGACTCGGAAAGTGTCAGCGCCGAAGGCCGCATACATTTCGTCCGGTGTGACGACGTTCTTGAGCGATTTGCCCATCTTGCCGTATTCGCGGCTGACTTCCTCACCTTCGTACCAGTAGGTGGTTTCGCCGGCATCGTCCGTGCGCTCTTCGACATCTGCCGCGGGCACGTAGACCCCGCGCGCATCCGTGTAGGCATAGGCCTGGATATACCCCTGGTTGACCAGGCGGTGGAACGGCTCGGACGACGAAATGTGTCCCAGGTCGAACAGAACCTTGTGCCAGAAGCGGGCGTAGAGCAGGTGCAGGACAGCGTGTTCGACACCGCCGACGTACAGACCGGCACCCCCGGCGGGGCGCTCGGCAGTCGGCCCCAGCCAGTAGGCCTCGTTGACCGGATCGACAGCGGCGTCATCATTTGTCGGGTCGGCGTAGCGCAGCTGGTACCACGACGATCCCGCCCAGTTGGGCATGGTGTTGGTTTCACGGCGGTACTGCTTGGGACCATCGCCCAAGTCGAGGGTGACATTGACCCACTCTTCTTTGCGACCCAGCGGAGGTTCGGGTTCCGAAGCCGCGTCGTCAGCATCAAAGGTGCGCGGAGAGAAGTCGTCCATTTCCGGCAGGTCGACGGGCAGCTGCTCTTCCGGCAGGGCGTGCGGAACACCGTCTTCGTCATAGACGATGGGGAACGGCTCACCCCAGTAGCGCTGGCGGGAGAAAAGCCAGTCGCGCAGACGGTACTGCGTGGTTTCCTCAGCAAGGCCCTGACCTGCCAGCCATTCGACGACAGCGGCTTTCGCGGCTTCCACTTCCAGGCCGTTGACGTCGATCTCAGCATTGGCTGAATTGATCTTCTCACCTTCGCCCTGATAGGCGGAATCTTCGTCGTGTTCGGCGTCAGGCTGGACCGTGCGGATATACGGCAGGTCGAACACCTTCGCGAAGTCCCAGTCGCGGGGGTCTTCAGCAGGAACACCCATGACGGCGCCCGTGCCGTAGCCCATGAGCACATAGTCGGCGATGAACACCGGGATCAGCTGCCCCGTTGCCGGGTTCGTCGAGTACGTGCCGGTGAAGACACCGGTCTTGTTCTTATCCTGTTGGCGCTCCACGGGGGTGCGCCCAGCTGCCCAGCGCTGATATTCCTCTACTGCCTCAGCCGGGGTGCTCTTACCGCCCTTCCAAGCGTCGGGGGTCTGCGCCGGCCACTGGTCGGCCGTGTATGACTCAACGAGCGGGTGCTCCGGCGAAAGAACGAGGAACGTTCCGCCAAACACCGTGTCGGCGCGCGACGTGTAGACCTCGATGCACTCCAAGCCCTCGGTCTGCGGCTCATAGCGCAGGAAGGCACCGGTCGAACGGCCAATCCAGTTGCGCTGCATGGCCTTGATCGCATCGGGCCAGTCGACCTTGTCGAGATCGTCGGCCAGACGGTCGGCATAGGCGGTGATGCGCATGTTCCACTGCCGCAGACTGCGCGTGTACACAGGGAAGTTCCCGCGCTCCGACAGGCCTTCGGCCGTGACCTCTTCGTTTGCGAGCACAGTTCCCAGGCCCGGACACCAGTTGACAGGAGACTCTGAAATATAGGCCAAGCGGTATCCCTGCAGCACCTCTTCACGTTCTGCCGAGCTCAGCTCTGACCACGGGCCCCGGCCGGTGTCACGACCCTGCTCGAACTGGGTCACAAGCTCCGAGATCGGGCGAGCGGCGCCTCGTCCCCCATCAGCTTCGGGGTCGTACCAAGAATTGAAGACCTGCAGGAAGATCCACTGCGTCCACTTGACGAACGCGGGATCCGTTGTGGCGAAAGAACGGCGAGGGTCGTGTGCCAGGCCCATGCGGAACAGCTGCTTCTGCATGTTGGCAATCGCAGCATCGGTCGTCACACGCGGATGTTGGCCCGTCTGCAGTGCATACTGTTCTGCTGGAAGCCCAAAGGCGTCGTAGCCCAGCGCGTGCATGACGTTCTTGCCGCGCATGCGCAGGAACCGGCCGTAGGTGTCAGTCGACACGTAGCCCAGCGGGTGGCCCACGTGCAGCCCGGCACCGGAGGGATACGGAAACATGTCCATGATGTAGACCGGTTCGCGGTCTTCTGCGGAGAAGCCGTTGATCGACTCTGCGAGATCACCCTTGGGATTGGGAGCTGCGAAGGTCTGCTGCTCCTGCCACCGACGCTGCCACTTCTTTTCGATCTTTTCGGCAAGAGCCGCGTCATACCGAAAAGAAGCGGGCTTGGGCGACGTAGACGTCATCGGGGTCCTTCCAGGTGAACACTGTGGGTCGCGGCCAATTCTATGCACAGGCACAGACAAACGCTCAGCGTGTCCGACATGTCCGCCAAGGTGCGCATGCGCCGTGAGACCAATACGATGGCAATAACCATTCGAAGGAGATTGCATGACGCTGATGATGCCGATGTCGTCGACGCCGCTGGAATTCGAGCTTGACACCACGTCGACCATCCCCGATTCCCTGACCGCCCGAGTCGAAATCGACCCCGAAGCGCATCTGCTCAGCCGCCTGGAGAGCGGACGCGAAGAAGAAGTCAGCGCACGTGAATTCTTCACCGACGTCGTGGCGCGCGCAAAGGGCCTCATGAAGCGCGGAGTCGGCCCGGGCGTACGCGTGGGCATCTTCGGTCCCACCAGCTACTACTGGACCGTCATGGACTTCGCGATCAGCTTCGCCGGCGGCATTTCCGTACCGTTCTACGACACATCAAGCCGCGATCAGGTCGCCTGGATCCTCGAAGACGCCGGCGTCACAATCGCCCTTGCCCAAGACGACGAATACGCGCAGCGCCTGCGCGAAGCGGCCGCAGACAACATCGAAGTCTTCGTCTGGGACGGCGGCTGCACAGAGCTCATCGCCGAAGGCCGGTCGGTCAGCGACGACGAGCTCAGCGCACACCGCTCGGCCATCCAGCAGGCTGATGTCGCCACGATCATCTACACGTCGGGCACCACGGGCAAACCCCGCGGCTGCGAACTCACCCACGCCAATTTCGTGCAGACGACACAGGCAGCCCGCGCACACGTCCCGGAAGTCTTCTACCCCGGAGCGCGCTGCCTGCTGTTCCTGCCCACGGCACACGTCTTCGCCCGCTTCATCCAAACGGCGTGCATCATCCAGGGCGCAGTGCTGGCGCACGAAGCCGATCTGACCAAACTCACCGAATCACTCGGCCTGTTCCGCCCCACGTTCATCCTGGGTGTGCCGCGAGTCTTCGAAAAGGTGTTCAACGCCGCGCTGCAGAACGCCGAAACCTCCGGCAAGGGCAAGGTGTTCAGCGCCGCGGAGAACGTCGCCGTCGCCTATTCGGAAGCCAAGTCCAAGGGCAAGGTCCCACTCGGCCTGAAAATGCAGCACGCCCTTTTCGACAAGCTCGTCTACAGCAAACTGCGCAAGATCCTCGGAGGCCAGGCCGCCCACGCAGTTTCCGGCGGCGGCCCCCTGGGCACCCGCCTGGGCCACTTCTTCGCCGGAGTCGGCATCGACGTTCTCGAAGGCTACGGCTTAACGGAGACCACCGCGCCCATCAGCGTCAACACCCCGGGGCTCAGCCGCATCGGCACGGTCGGCACCCCATTTCCGGGCTGCTCCGTAGCACTTGCTCCCGACGGCGAAATCCTCGCCAAGGGACTGTGCGTGTTCAAGGACTACCTGCACAACGACGAAGCCACCAAGAACAGCTTCGTCGACGGATGGTTCCGCACCGGCGACATGGGGTCAATTGACGAAGACGGCTTCATCACCATCACCGGCCGCAAAAAGGAGCTCATCGTCACCGCCGGAGGCAAGAACGTCGCTCCGGCTCCCATGGAGGACATCATCCGGCGCCACCCAGCTGTGGGCCAGCCGGTTGTGATCGGCGAAGGACAGAAGTTCGTTTCCGCGCTCATCTTCCTCGATTCGGAAATGCTGCCCGGCTGGCTTGAAAGCAAAGGCCTGCCGAACATGTCGTTGGAAGAGGCCGCAAAGCACGAACGCGTGCAGCACGCAGTCCAGAAGGCCATCGACCGGGCAAACAAAACCGTTTCGCGCGCCGAGTCGATCCGCGCCTTCCGCATTCTGCCGGTCGAACTGACCGTGGAGAACGACTACCTGTCAGCCAAGCAGTCAGTCAAACGCCACCTGGTCACGCGCGACTTCGCCGAAACCATTGACGAGATCTACGCGCAGCAGAAACCAGCCGGGTGATCAGCTGAGATCACGCGGCAAGACACACGCTTCTGCTCCACGAGCAGATGCTCCATGAACCCTGTGAATTCTCTAAGATAGAACTATGAACGCTCAAAACGACGCCTCCCGCAAACCCTCCGCCACCTCGGCCAAAAAACCGGCAGACGCCGCCGACAAGACTTCGGCGAAATCTGAATCCGCAGCAGCCGCGCAGAAGCCCGCATCTTCGGCACGGGCAGCTGACAAGGCTGCGGCCTCCGACAAGACACAGACCACAAAGCCTGACACTGACGCCGAGTTCACCCTCACACCAGACGGCGTACCGGACTTCGCCAACGAAATCGACTCGATCCGCTCGCTGCGCAACAGCCTGGAAAAGCGCAAGGGTCCCAAGTCGGACGCGTGGAAGATCAACTATCCGTACGACGAAAAGCTCAGCCGCAAGGAATACGAACGCACCAAGCGCGCCCTGCAGATTGAGCTGCTGAAGCTGCAGACCTGGATCAAGGAAAGCGGGCAGAAGCTCGTCATCATCTTCGAAGGCCGCGACGCCGCAGGCAAGGGCGGAACCATCAAGCGGTTCATGGAGCACCTCAACCCCCGCGGCGCCCGGGTCGTCGCACTCGAAAAGCCCACGGAGCGCGAACAGACCCAGTGGTACTTCCAGCGCTACGTCTACCACCTGCCGGCCGCCGGTGAAATGGTGCTGTTCGACAGGTCCTGGTACAACCGCGCCGGCGTTGAGCGCGTCATGGGCTACTGCTCGCCGGAAGAGTACCTCGACTTCACCCGCTCGGCCCCGCAGTTTGAGAACATGCTCGTGAACTCCGGCATCAAACTGGTCAAGTTCTGGTTCTCCGTGGGACGGGAGGAGCAGCTGCACCGCTTCGCTTCGCGCAGCAACGACCCGGTCCGCCAGTGGAAGCTCTCACCGACTGACCTTGCAAGCCTCGACAAGTGGGACTCCTACACCGAGGCCAAGGACGCCATGTTCTTCTACACTGACACCGCGGCAGCCCCGTGGACCGTCGTGAAATCGAACGACAAGAAGCGCGCCCGACTCGAAGCGATCCGCCACGTGCTCAACCAGTTTGACTACCCTGGCAAGGACGAAGAAATCGCAACCGCACCCGATCCCCTCATTCTCGGATCCCGCTTCGACATCTACGATTCGGGCGAAACACCGGGCGTGCGATTCGACACCCTCGAGATCTGATTAGGAACCTATGACTCAGCTTCTGACGGACAAGAAAAGCGAAGACGAATATTCGGTCCCGCTGACGGCCCGTCCGGCCATCGCCCACATCATTCGGGCGATGGCCCGCTTCGGGGCCCGCTTGGGCAACCAGTTCGGTGCGGCGATCACGTACTTCCTCGTGCTCGCCATGATCCCGATCCTCATGTTCGCCTTCTCTGCTCTCGGATTCTTCCTTGACGTCGTCCGTCCAGAAGCGGTCGAAACCGTCAACGACTACATCGAAAGCTCGCTTGGCTCAAGCGACGAAATGGCCGAGATGCTGACGAACTTCATTTCCAACTGGAAGGCCGTCGGCATCGTCGGTATCCTCTCGGCGCTCTACACCGCACAGGGATTCATCGGCAACCTCAAAGACGCCATCCGCGCTCAGCTGGCTGCCGATATGGGTGAGATTCCCAAGCAGGCGTTCCCCGTTCGGGTGATCACGAACATCGGAACACTCATCGGGATCCTCATCCTCACGGGCCTGACAATCGCAGGCACCGTGATCGGCACCGGTCTGCAGTCCTTCATCGCCGAACTGTTCCAGCTGCCCGGCTGGGCGGCCCCAGTGCTCAACATCGTCACGATCCTGCTGACACTGGGCCTGGGCTGGGTTCTGTTCATGTTCATCTTCTGGGCGATTCCGGCTCATCCGCTGCCCAAGCGCACGCTCATGCTCGGTTCGCTGTTCGGTGCGATTGCCCTGACGGTGCTGCTCAATCTGGCAACCGTGCTCATTTCGCTGTTCTCCGGGTCTCCAACGGCTGCTCTGTTCGGCCCGGTCATTGCGATCATGCTGTCGATGAACCTCTTCGCCCGCATCATCCTGGTAGTTGCCGCCTGGATGGGAACGAGCGCAGAAGCCCCCGTGTTCGGACGAGTGAGCGAAGACCCGAAGACCGTCTCCCAGCGGGAGAACATCGAACCGCCGTCGGTTGTTGCCCACCTGGGCGCCCTGGTCGTCGGGACGGGCATCGTCGCGGCAACCATTCTGGGCCTCAAACGCTACGAAGAAAAGCGCTGAGCTGATCAACACGCACGGTCTGCGGGCGGAGGAAGACTTCTTCCTCCGCCCCGCGCTTTCCCTGGCGCCGGATCTTCTTGGCCGCGTGCTCATCCACAGCGACGCAGACGGCACCGTCGCACTGCGCATCACCGAGGTCGAGGCCTACGTCGGAAGCGCCGACCCCGGCTCCCACGCCTTCAACGGCAAGACTGAGCGCAATCAGACGATGTTCCGCTCCGGCGGACACCTGTACTGCTATTTCATCTACGGGATGCACTTTTCCATCAACCTCGTTGCCGACCGCGCAGGGTGTGGCACGGGAGTGCTCATCCGCTCCGGCGAAATTCTCGAGGGCGAAGACCTTGCCCAGCAGCGCCGCATGGCCCGCCGGTCCACGCCGGTCCCCCACCGCCTGCTGGCTTCTGGCCCGGGCAATCTGGCACAGGCGCTTGGAGCCGACCGCGACGACGACGGAGCAGACCTCATCAGCCCCGGTGAGTGGCACCTGCGTTTGGGGAGCGAACAGCCGGACCGGCACCTCGTGAGAAACGGCCCGCGCGTGGGAGTCGGCGGCCAAGGAGGCGACCCGGCGGTCTTTCCGTGGCGCTACTGGATTGACGGCGAACCATCCGTTTCGAAATTCCGCGCGGGACGTCACGTCCGCCCTGCGGGCGACTGGGCGATAGGGCCGCCTCCCCAGTAGAATGATCCCGATTATCAGCCAAAGGAAGGAACCCCCAGGGTGAGTGAGCTTACCGAGAAGCGCCTGAGCGAATGGAATGCGAAAGCAGAAGCCGCCGAACAGCTTCTTCCCGCTGTCGGCCGCCTCTACCGCAACAACCGCGTACAGCTGACCATCTTCGGTCGGACTCTGCAGAACAAATCGGTCAACGGCATCATCAAGGCCGCCCGCTACGCGCGACACCACAATAACGGCGTCGAACTTGACCTCAGCACCGCAGCTGAAGTCGCAGGCGTCCTCGAAACCCTCGATCTGGGTGAAAGCACCATCGATCTGGGCCGCCTGACCTCCGGCTTTCAGGCACAGAGCAGCAGCCTCGAAGAATACCTCCGGGGCGAACTGGCTGACGCTGTCGGCAAGGCCGGAAAGTCGCCGGCTCCGCGTGACGTCGTGCTGTACGGCTTCGGGCGGATCGGCCGTCTGCTGGCCCGCATCCTCGTTCAGCAGGCAGGCGGCAACGGGCTGAACCTGCGCGCCATCGTGGTCCGCAAGGGCTCTGACGACGACATCATCAAGCGCGCCTCGCTGCTGCGTCGCGACTCTGTGCACGGCAAATTCGACGGCAACATCGTCGTCGACGAAGAAAACAGCACCATTCAGGCCAACGGCGTTCTCATCAACGTCATCTACTCGTCGGACCCCGCAAGCGTCGACTACACCGCCTACGGCATCAACGACGCCATCATCGTCGACAACACCGGTGTGTGGCGTGACGAAGCTGGGCTCAACCAGCACCTGAAGTCCAAGGGCGTCAGCAAGGTCATCCTCACCGCACCGGGCAAGGGCGATATCAAGAACATCGTCTACGGCGTCAACACCGCAGACATTGAAGACTCCGACACCATCCTGTCGGCGGCATCGTGCACCACCAACGCCATCACGCCCACGCTGAAGGTCATCAACGACAGCTTCGGCATCCGCAACGGGCACGTGGAAACCGTGCACGCGTTCACCAACGACCAGAACCTCATCGACAACTTCCACAAGGGAGCACGCCGCGGCCGCGCAGCCGGCCTCAACATGGTTCTGACCGAAACCGGTGCCGCAAAGGCCGTAGCCAAGGCCCTGCCGGAACTGGAGGGCAAACTGTCCGGCAACGCCATCCGCGTTCCCACCCCGAACGTTTCGATGGCCATCCTCAACCTCAACCTGGACAAGGCCACCACCAAGGACGAACTCAACACCCACCTGCGCGATGTTTCGCTGGATTCGCCATTGCGCAACCAGATTGACTACATCGCAAGTCCCGAAGTCGTCTCGACTGACTTCGTGGGCTCTCACCGTGCCGGCATCGTCGACGGTCTGGCCACGATTGTCGACGGCGACCGCGCTGTCGTCTACATCTGGTATGACAACGAGTACGGCTACTCCTGGCAGGTTGTCCGCTGCCTCGCCGTTATGGCCGGAGTTCAGGCCCCTTCGCTGCCCGGCAACGACTGATCATGTATCTGCTCGCCCTCGATGAGGGGACGACGAGCACCCGTGCGGTCATCTTTTCCGAAGATGGCCGCACGGTCGCTTCTGCGTCCAGCGAATTCACCCAAAGCTTCCCGCAGCCCGGCTGGGTCGAACACGACGCCCAGGAGATCTGGCTGACCTCCAGCCAGGTGATCGGCGCGGCTTTGGGCCGCGCTCGTCTCACAAAGGACGATATTCGCGCCGTCGGAATCACCAATCAGCGCGAAACCACGGTCCTGTGGGACAGACAGACAGGTGCTCCCGTGGGTCCGGCGATTGTCTGGCAGGACGGACGGGGCACCGACATCGCCGAAACGCTCACCGAGCACACTGATGAAAGCCGCGCCATCACGGGCCTGCCCGTCAACACGTATTTTTCAGCCGTCAAGCTCATGTGGATGCTGCGCGAGGACGACGGTCTTCGAGCCCGTGCCGAAGCTGGGGAACTGGCCTTCGGCACGATCGATTCGTGGCTGATCTGGAATCTGACCGGCGGAGTGCACGCAACGGACGTCACGAACGCTTCGCGCACCATGCTCATGGATCTGCGCACCGGCCAGTGGTCCGACAGGATGCTCGAGCTCACAGGAATTCCGCGGGTGATACTGCCGGAGATCAAGCCGTCGGTGGGCTTCTTTGGTGAGGTCTCTGAGGGCCAGCTGCTGCGCGGCACGCCGATCACCGGTGTTCTGGGCGACCAGCAGGCGGCCGCGTTCGGCCAGTGCTGTTACCGTCCCGGTGATACCAAGAACACCTACGGCACGGGCGGTTTTCTGCTGACCAATACCGGCACCGACATCCCGAGTTCTGACAGCGGACTCGTATCGACCGTCGCCTACGGTCACGAAGGCAGTCAGCTGACCTACGCGCTGGAAGGCTCTATTGCGGTGGCGGGATCGCTCATCCAGTGGCTGCGCGACAACTTGGGCCTGGTGCAGTCCTCGGATGAAATCGAATTGCTGGCTCGCTCTGTCAGCGACAACGGCGATGTCTACCTGGTTCCGGCTTTCTCCGGTCTGCTGGCTCCGCACTGGCGGCCCGATGCACGGGGTGTTCTGGTGGGGCTGACCCGCTTTGCCGGTCGCGGGCACATTGCCCGAGCCGCCTTAGAGTCAACCGCCTATCAGACTGCGGAAGTGCTCGCCGCCATGCGGGCCGATTCGGGCTACGACATCAGCGAAATCCGCGCCGATGGCGGTATGAGTCTGAATGATCTGCTCATGCAGTTCCAGGCAGACCTCCTGGGCACTCCGGTCATCCGGTCCTCCACCTCGGAATCGACTGCTTTGGGCGCTGCGTTTGCAGCGGGACTCGGCTGCGGCCTCTATTCGAATCTTGATGAACTCACCGAGCTGTGGTCAGCCGACCGCACGTTCCAGCCCGAGCGTGATCGCGACTGGGCACAGGCCCGGATGACCCGCTGGTCTCAGGCGGTCGAGCGCTCCCTCGGCTGGGTTTGAGGGCGTGGGTTCCGTCGGCGATTTCGGCTGGGTGCGCGCCGACTTCCGGCTAGTGCGCACCTGCCGAAGCCGACGAGGCGGAGCCCACCTCTGCGCTGTCGCCCAGGGTGGTGCGCGTCTTCCCCTGCTGGCCGACCCGTGTGGCCAGTGGAATCTCTTTGACGAACAGCAGAATCACCGCCGCAATGGCCAGCAGCGGAACTACCCACAGGAAGATCGGCACCAAAGCGTCGTTGTAGGACGCGATGACCGCATCGTGAACGGGTGCGGGAAGTTCAGCCGCTTTTGCCGGAGTCAGCTGAGCCGAAGCGTCTGCCGCACCCTTCGCCTTGACGGGAAGGGATTCGGCGAGGTTCGCCATGAGCCTGGCAGTGAACACCGATCCGATGACCGACATGCCCAAGGTCGCGCCGATCTGGCGGAAGAAGTTATTCGACGCTGTTGCAGTGCCGACCATGCTCACCGGAAAAGAGTTCTGCACAATCAACACCAGCAGCTGCATTGACAGCCCGATTCCCGCACCCAGCATTGCCAGTTCGGCAATGGGAATGACAGCGGGATCATCCGGGTGCATGCGCGACATGAAGAACAGCGCTGTTCCCATGACGACAGCACCGATGATCGGATAGATCTTGTAGCGGCCCCAGCGGGAAACGACAAAGCCGATTGACGTCGACACAATGAGCACACAGCCCATCATCGGGGTCATCATCAGTCCCGCACGCGCTGCTTCGACACCGTGCACCATCTGCAGGTAGGTCGGCATATACGACAGGACGCCGAACATGGCCACGCCGATGAAGACACCCGCGATCGTGCACAGTGTGAAATTGCGATCAGCGAACAGGGACATGGGCACGATCGGCTCGGTGACTCTGCATTCGACGAACACGAAGACCGCCGCTGAGATCAATGACGCAGCACCCAAGCCGATGATGACCGGATCCGTCCACGCGTACTGGTGACCGCCCCAGGCTGACAGCAGCACGAGGCACGTGGTGAAGACCACGATGAGCATCATCCCGCCGCCGTCAATGTGGGGCCGCTGGGCCGCCTTTTGGTGCGGGAGCTTCAGCAGGAAGACAGCTGTCAGAAGAGCCAGGGCACCCAAGGGCAGGTTGATGGCAAAAGCCCACCGCCACCCCGGGCCCTCGGTGATCCAACCGCCCAACAGCGGCCCGGCAACAGACGACACGGCAAAGGCCGAGCCCATGATCCCCATGTACTTGCCGCGGCTGCGCGCCGGCACGATCGTTGCGATGATCGCCTGCGAAAGCGTCATGAGTCCTCCCCCGCCGAGTCCCTGAAAAACCCGTCCGGTGATCAGCATGGCCATCGAGTCGGCGAACAGGGCGATGACGGACCCCAGGATGAAAACCGAAATCGCCACGATGAACAGCGGCTTGCGGCCGAACAGGTCGCCGATTTTGCCGTACGCCGGCATTGTCGCGGTTGAAGCGAGCATAAACGCGGTTGAGACCCACAGCATGCTGTCCCAGCCGTCGAGTTCTCCCACGATGGTCGGCAGCGCCGTTGCCAGAACCGTCTGGTTCAGCGAGAACATGAACATCGCCACGAGCAGGCCGACAAACACCCACAGCACGGCACCGCGCGACATGCTCTCAGCAGAGTCCTCACCGGCATCGGCGCCGATTGCGCTGCCGGAATCTTCAGCGGCAGCTACAGCAGTGTCGTCGGTCATTTCATCCTTTCCAAAAGCTGTCCGCACAGTGCAACCGTGTCGGCAAACGCCCGGTCGAATTCTTCCTGGCTCTCACCGCTGAGCTGATAGGCAAGAGCCAGGGGCACAGAGCACACGCGGATGATCATGCGCCCCACAACCGTGCGGTCACCGTCGGGCAGCTGCACTCCGAGGCTTTCAACACGGTCGGCTATCTGCTCGGCCAGATGTATTTCAATGCCGCGGGCAATCTCCACATTGCGCCGAACCAGCATCGGATAGCGACGCAGCACCGCTTTGCGCTTGTCTCTGTCCACCGCGTCACCGCCGATGCGGCTGTACACCGAGCGCATCACCGCCGACACGTCCTCCAGCGGGCTGCCCTTCGGCGGGCAGTCCGACACATACTCAGCCAGCCGCTGCGGATTGAGGGTCTGATCGCTGATGCCGACGATGGCGTCTTCTTTTGTTTCGAAGTAGTTGAAGAACGTGCGCGGTGACACGCCTGCGGTCTGGGCAATCTGCGCGGTGGTCACCTTTTCCAAGGACTCTGCGTAGACGAGGTCGACGGCGGCAGCGTGGAGCGCCGATCGAGTGGCGTTCTGTTTGCGCACGCGAAGCGAATCCTGTTCAGTCACACTCACTATTATGCAGTCACTGCAAACTTGCATCAACTGCAATTTCTGCCGCCGCACATATATCGAAGCCCGGACTGAAAGCCCGCTGCCCCACACGCACCGGTCAGCTCACATGCCGCTCCCGTATTCTTGAGCCATGGCTCGAGAGTCTTCTATTCCCCACATTCTTTCGATGCTGCGCATTATTCTGCATTTGAGCTTCGCAGCTCTGCTGAGTGTCGGCATTGTCCGCACGTTCCTCGAGCGGACCCAGCTTGCGCCTCTCATCTGCATTCTTCTGACAGCAGCGTTCACCGCCTGCCTGTACTTTGTGGGGACGTTCAGCGAAATCCGCTTTGCCAAGGGAGAGTCATCTTTCGACCCTCGGTCTCTGATCACATGGTGGCTTGCTTCCATCCTCGTTCTATGGGCCGGACTGACGCTCTCCAGTGAGAGTTTCGTGTGGGTGTCCTTCCCCCTGTTCTTCCTCGTCATCTACGCGTGGCCGCCGATTGCTGCTGCCGCCGCCATTGTGGGGATGATCACCGTCATCGCCTGCAGCAGCGTTCTGAACTCGGTGTTCACTCCCGGCGTTGTCATCGGCCCAATCGTCGGGGCGATCGTGGCCGTCACCATCTCGGCGGTGTACGCGAAGCTCGTCGACGAAGCCGTGCGCACACGGGCCGCATTCGAAGAGCTGCGCGCCGCCCAGGCGAAGCTGGCCCTGTCTCAGCAGCAGGAGGGTCGACTGGCCGAGCGGCAGAAAGTCGCCGCGGAGTTCCACGACACGATTGCCCAGAGCCTGCTGTCCATTGTGCTCATTGCCCGTGCCGGTCAGAATCGAAGCGAACCGCAGGCGCTGCACGCCGACCTGGGGACAATTGAGAACACGGCCGCGCAGAGCCTCACGAGCGTCCGCGGCTTCCTCGCCGGCGAGGAACTGGGCGGAAGCTCTGCCGAGGCGGAACTCGCCGAAGCCTGCACCACTGTCGAAGCCGCCGCATCGGCAATCGGGACTCCCCTGCGGGCAGCGTTCTCTACTGAAGGCACAAAGATCGGCCTGGCGCCGTCTCTGGAGTATTTCTTCTCGCGGGCAGGGCAGTCTCTTCTGTCGAATGCCCTTCTGCATTCCGAGGCCGACTATGTGTCCGTGACCCTGCACTACTGGGGTTCGGCTGTCAGCCTCGATGTTGTTGACAACGGCAGGGGCTTTGCCGGCAAGCACTTCGGCTACGGGCTCAATTCGCTCAGTGAGCGCACGGAAGAGCTGGGCGGTTCGATGACTCTGCGCTCAACCCCCGGCTCCGGCACCGAAGTGAGCGTATTCGTGCCGATCACAGGCGATTCGCTGGCCCGCCCGGCAGCCACATCGGCGCCCCCGAGCGAACAGCAGCCCACGTGGAGGAGCACACCGGCCCAGCAGGAGGAATCATGGTGATACGCGTTCTTCTTGTCGATGATCACCCGGTCGTCCGCGCGGGCCTGGCCTCCGTCATCTCCAGCGCGGACGACATTGATGTTGTCGACGTCGCTGAATCGGGTTCAGACGCGCTCAACCGTCTGCGCGCTTTCGACGTGGACCTCGTGGTGTCTGACCTGCAGATGCCCGGCGGTGACGGCATTGAACTGATCAAAGCGCTGCCGCAGGGCCCGCCGGTGCTCATTCTGACGACTTTCGACACGCAGGCGCTGGTCTACCGGGCCGTCGATGCCGGTGCGGCAGGCTATCTGCTCAAGGACTCCCCGGCGGATACCCTGCTCGACGGCATCCGCCGCGCAGCCGCGGGCCAACCGGTCATGTCCGATGCTGCCGCGACCGCCCTGATGCAGCGCACTCGCGTGGCGCACAGCGAACTGTCTGAGCGAGAAACTGAGATTGTCCGTCTGCTGGCAGCAGGACGCACCAACAGCGACATCGCCGGCGAGCTGTTCATTTCTCTGGCAACCGTGAAAACCCACGTCAGCCGCATTTTCGACAAACTCGGCGTGGACAACCGGACCGCCGCCGCGAAAAGAGCCCGCGAACTCGGGCTCATCAGCTGAAGCCTGCAGGCCCCAGCACGCGGCAGCGCACAGCGGGACTGAGGGACCGCCTAGACCTGACGGGTGTGCGGGCTGTTTCACATGTACTGGCGCAGCCGGGCGCGCTGACGTTCAAGGACCTGCAGCTGTTCGAGCAGTTTGGCAGAAGCCGCACCGTCATTTGGGTCGCTGCGCAGAAGCTGCGAGTGCAGCAGTCCCGCAATGCGCACAATGTCCTTGTCGAAAAGGCGGGCAACAATGGAGCGGCAGTACCGCCCGACCTCGTCTTCCCTCTGTGCCGGAAGGGGCCGCACCACCAGTTCCGCCACGATCTGCTTGGCCCGTTCATCACAGTTTTCTATCACGCGCTCCGGCCAGTGCTGGGGGTTCTGCACTGCCCACGCCATACCGCCTGCCGCCTGCATGGCCTGGAAGACAGCGCGGCTTCCAGCGTCATTGAACGCTTCCGGTTTGAGCCGGTCAAACAGCTTGACGTTGATGAAGTCGGGCTTCTGCAGAGCTACCTGCAGCGCGCCGCGCTCAATGCGAAAACCCGTGTAGTCCTGCTCGGTGCCGCCGATTTCCTGCTGATAGGACTCAACATCGTTGGCAATCCGCGCCCGCCCCGGATCCTCCGTGCGGCCGGGCTGCTGGTTCGCATAGTGACTCGTGTGCCCCACTCCCCCACGAGCCACTGGCTGCTCCCAGCTGCGGTTGGCCCGGTCTCTTCCCGGTTGGGCGGCCTGTCGGTTCGCCGTGCCGGCTCGCTGCACGGCATCGCGAACTTCGTCAAAGGTCATGCCCAGACGGCCTGAGAGCCACCGCTCATAGCCGGGGCGCATACCGCGATCGCGGATCGAGGCGACGATCGGCGCGGCTTCGCGCAGGGCCTTGACGCGGCCTTCGACGGTGTCGAGGTCGTAGTCGGCGATTGCCTTGGTCAGTGCGAATTCAAACAGCGGTCGGCGTGACTCAATGAGATCGCGCAGCGCACCATCGCCCTTGCGCAGGCGGATGTCCGCCGGGTCGAGCCCCGAGCGCTCAACCGCGACGAAGGTGTCAGCAGTGAATTCGCTGTCTTCGCGGAATGCGCGAAGAGCTGCCTTCTGACCGGCTTCGTCGCCGTCGAAGGTGAAGATCACTTCGCCTGTTTTAGATGCGGCATCGCCCATCAGCCTGCGGATGACCTTGGCGTGCTCTGCCCCAAAGGCCGTACCGCAGGTCGCAATCGCACAGTCAATCCCCGCCAGGTGGGCGGCCATGACATCCGTATAGCCTTCGACGACGACCACCCGGCCCTGCCTTGCGATTGCCCGCTTGGCCCGGTCCAGGCCGTAGAGAACCTGATTCTTCCGATAGAGCGGAGTTTCGGGAGTGTTGAGATACTTCGGACCTTCGTCATCGTCATAGAGCTTGCGCGCGCCAAAGCCGATCACACGGCCGGTCACATCGCGGATCGGCCAGATCAGCCGACCTCGGAAGCGATCGTAGACTCCACCTCGGCGGCCTTCTGCGGCAAGCCCTGCGGCAGTCAGCTCTTTGTCGAGGAAGCCCCGCGAGCGCAGGTGCTTGCTGAGATTGTCCCAGCCGCGCGGCGCATAGCCCACACCAAAGGAAGTGAGCGCTTCTTCGTCAAAGCCCCGCTCGGCCATGTAGCGGCGCGCTTTTTCGGCTTCGGGTGAGCGGATGTTCGCCCGGAAGAAATCCTGGGCTTCTTTGTGCGCTTCGAGCAGACGGGCCCGCTGGCCCGCCTCGCGCCTGTCCGGTCCGCTGCCCTTTTCATAGCGCAGCTGCACGCCGGCGCGTTCGGCCAGCCGCTCGACTGCTTCCGTGAAGGTGCAGCCGTCCATTTTCTGCAGGAACGTGTAGGCATCCCCGCTTTCCCCGCAGCCGAAGCAGTGGTAGTAGCCAGAGCTGGGCCTGACGTGGAAGGACGGGGTCTTCTCGTCGTGGAAGGGGCACAGGCCCTTCATCGAGTCGACGCCCGCGCTGCGCAGAGTGACATATTCGCCGACAACGTCGTCTATGCGCACGCGGCTGCGGACTTCGTCGATGTCATCGCGCACTATCAGCCCCGCCATGGCCCTTCCTCCCCTCGGAATGCCGCCGTCGGCACCTGTCCGGACAGTCGGCCTGAACAGCAGCTCACAGCAGGCTGCCCGTGTCCTCCTGCATAGCATGGTAGAACGACCACGCGGAATGGTCGGTCAAGCTGGCCACTTGGTCGATGACGGTGCGAAGCTTTCCATCGTCACCGTCGGCGTCCCGGTAGTCCAGCCAGAACATGGTGTCCATCGCGTCGGGCTTTTCGCTGAAGTATTCGCACAGGGCGCTCAGCACCCGCCCCTGAATCCGCTGAGTCTTCATGCGCTCTTCGGCAACCATGACGGTGACGGTCGCCAAGCCTTTGAGCACCGCGATTTCGTGTTCAGTTGTCTGCGGCACAACGAGGTTCCCCTGGTATCGGCCAAGCGGCTCCCAGCCGTAGCCTTCGCGAGTGGCGGCTTCTGCCGCGCCTACAAACCGGCCGATGAGCTGGCTGGTCAGGTGCTTCATGGCCGCTTGCGCGCGGCGGGAGCCGTCAAAGCGCTCTGTCGGCCAGTATGCGGTTGAGCGCAGCCGGTTCAGGGCGTCGATGATGTCTTCGTCGCGTGCCCCAGGCAGGTACCAGGAGCGGGTGATGTCTATCAGCCCGGCCATGGCGTGATCGTTTTCGTAGGCTTCGAACACCAGGTGGCCGGAGTTGACGGCGTCTTCGACATCGTGGACGGAGTACGCGATGTCATCGGCGAGGTCCATCAGCTGAGCTTCGATGCACCGCTGGGTTCCCTCTCTGCCGTCGCGGATGAAGGCGAAGACTGTGCTGTCGTCTTCGTAGGCGCCGAACTTCCGCACCGGGGCTCCCGCTTTGTCCGGTGTTGGAGCACTGTCGCGTGACCACGGGTATTTGATGCACGCGTCGAGGGTTGCCCGGGTCAGGTTCAGCCCGGCCGGCCCGCCCTCGTCGGTGAAGACCTTCGGTTCGAGACGCGTGAGTATCCGCAGGGTCTGCGCGTTGCCCTCAAATCCTCCGATGTCTTTTGCGAACTCATCGAGAATGGTTTCGCCGTTGTGGCCAAACGGCGGATGGCCCAGATCGTGGGCCAGTGAAGCTGTTTCAACGATGTTGGGGTCGCAGCCGAGGTACCGGGCGAGTTCACGGCCAACCTGGCCCACTTCGAGCGAGTGGGTCAGCCTGTTGCGCACGAAGTCGTCTGTACCAGGTGAAACCACTTGGGTTTTTGCGGACAGGCGGCGCAGTGCCGATGAGTGCAGGAGTCGTCCGCGGTCGCGCTGAAAGGCCGATCGCCGCGGATTCTTACGGGGTTCAATGACCCAGCGTTCGCGAGAGTGGTCGTCGTATTCGGCAACACCGCCGGTCAGTGACACATCAGCCTCCGGAAATGTCGAGTTCGGCTTCAGAGATGTCCGCGTGGGCTTCGTGGTCGAAGATCCGGTCGTCCAGCCAGCCGTCGGGCAGGTGGGGTCGGCGAGCCCGTCCGGTGCGTCCGCGCACACCTTCAGCGGCAGCGCCCGGATAGGGTGCGCTGTGGTCGAGTTCGTCGAGGAAGCCGCGCAGCTCTTCGAGGCTGGAGACCATTGCCAGGCGTGTCCGCAGCGTTCCGCCGACCGGATATCCCTTGAAGTACCACGCCATGTGTTTGCGCAGATCGCGCACGCCGAAGAATTCATCGTCGTAGTAGTCGCGCAGGTATTCGCCGTGGCGGTACACGACGTCGGCCACGTCTCCCAAGCTTGGCCGGTGTCGCTCCTCGGAGCCGTTGAGCGCGTTCTGCAGATCGCCGAACAGCCACGGTCGGCCCTGGCAGCCGCGTCCGATCACCACGCCGTCGCAGCCGGTCGTGGCCATCATGGCCTGTGCGTCTTCGGCAGCGAAGATGTCTCCGTTGCCCAGCACCGGCACGCGATCGCCCACGTAGTCTTTAAGCCGGGCGATGGCGTCCCAGTCGGCTTGACCGGAATACAGGTCAGCGGTTGTGCGCCCGTGCAGCGTCATTGCCGCCACACCCGCGTCAATGCCGATGCGCGCCGCATCGAGGTACGTCAGATGGTCGGCGTCAACGCCTTTGCGCAGTTTGATGGTCAGCGGAATATCGCCTTTGTCGGCTTCGCGGACAGTGGTGTGGACGATGTCGCTGAACAGGTCGAGCTTCCACGGCAGCGCTGATCCGCCGCCTTTGCGGGTGACTTTCGGAACGGGGCAGCCGAAGTTGAGGTCTATGTGGTCTGCCCGGTCTTCTTCTACGAGCATGCGCACGGCTGCGCCCATGGTTTCAGGATCCACGCCGTACAGCTGGACTGAGCGCGGGGTTTCCCACTCTTCGTGCTGAATGATGCGCATGCTCTTGTCGCTGCGTTCGATGAGGGCTCGGCTGGTGACCATTTCCGTCACGTACAGTCCGGCCCCGTATTCGCGGCACAGGCGGCGAAACGCGGTGTTGGTGATGCCGGCCATGGGGGCGAGCACCACCGGGGAGTCCAGTTCGATGTCGCCGATGCGCAGCTTCGTTTTCTCAGTCACAGTCACGGGCACATTATCCCAGGCGGTGCAAGTCCTGTGCGCTTCCGGTGTTCCCTGTGCTGCCGCCGGACGGTGCCAGAATGCAGATTCTCCTTCACGCCCGGCCTACGGCGGGCTAGTGTGACGCTATGTCCCTGCTGCTCACGGCCCTTCCGGTTCTCACCGCGATCGGCCTTCTTCTGGTGGGCCGAGGCGCCGTCACCGCCGCTGTGGTTTCTGCGGCTGCCGCAGCTGTCGTCGGAGTGGGTACGGGCAGTCTGTCATGGAACCACCTGGGTGAGGCCGGCGAGTACGGGCTGCTGACACTTCAGGTGCTGCTCATTCTGCTGTTCGGCATGCTGTTGGCCGCGCTTCTGGAGCGTTCGGGCGCAATGGCGGAACTGTCGCGCTTTCTGTCTGATTCTGTCCCCACACCGGCGCTGGGGGCTGCGGCGGTTGTCTTCGGCGTTGTCCCCTTCGCCGAATCGGTTACAGGCTACGGAGTCGGCGTGACGGTGGGCGTGCCGATTCTTCGCGCTTTGGGATTCGCCCCCGCCAGGGCCGTCATTTTGGGCATGCTCGGCCTCAACACGGCGGTGTGGGGTGCTCTGGGCCCCGGTACGTCAATTGCAGCCCAGCTGTCCGGACAGACTTTTCGGGACGTCGGCGTGTTCTCTGCGCTGTTCTTCGGCCCGACTCTCCTCTTGGTGGCGGCATCGGCATGGCTGACCCTGCGCTTGCGGACGGGCGAACCCGATTCACCACACTCTGAGCAGCGCGGCCTGACTGCCGCGATCGCGGTTTTCGGTTCGGCTCTTCTCCTGTGGGCGGCAGTGCTGACGGTCAACCTGCTCATCGGCACCGCCGTTGCCGGTGTGCTCGGCGGTCTGATTGTGCTCATTGTGCTGTTCGGCTTCTTCAGGCTCCGCCGCGGCCGTCTGCCAGCCCGCCGCGCCACCGCGGTCGCGGGTCTGCCCTACGCGGTTCTCACCGGCGGGCTGTTGGCTTCCTACGCCGCTTATGCCGCTTGGGAAAATCAGCTCACGGCAATTCTCATCTGGCCGCCGGTGTGGCTGGCTGCAGCCTGCGCGACTGTTTTCTTCATCTGGCGGCGCCGGGCTCTTCTTCCCGAGGTGCCCGCTGCCGTCCGCCGCTGGGTCCCCGTCGGAGTGTCCACGGGCGGCTTCATGATGCTGGGGTGGATCATGACCGTCACCGGCATGAGCACCGCACTGGGCGAAGCGGCTTCTGTTCTCGGCGTGTGGCCGGCACCAACGCTGAACACGCTTGGCGGGTATCTGGTGGGCAACACCACCGGGTCGAACGCCATGTTCGCCCAGACAATCGCCTCTATGGCCGCCGGCAGCGGAGCAGATGTGCTTCTGACGATCGCCGCTGCCAATGTGGCGTGTTCTCTGGCGATCATCGCCTCTCCCCCGCGACTTCTGCTGGGCATGCAGATGGCAGGGGCGAATCCGGCGAGCGACCAGCGTCCCATCACACGGATTCTCAGTGCGGCAGTGTGTCTGAACACGCTTGTCATCACCGCGGTTCTTACCGCAGCCGTCCGGCTTTCCTCTGCGGCCTGAACTCGCCGACAGGTCTCGCTTCCCACACTATGGACAGACCCTGGAAGCGTCAGCGGACACTTCCTAGACTTTGCCAAACCACATGCGACACCAGGAGTTGTAAATGAAGTCTGACGCCCTGCCCGAAAGGACGCTCTCTGCCGGCCACATGATCGTCAAATCGCTTGAAGCCCACGGCGTTGAGCGCGTATTCGTCGTCCCGGGCGAAAGTTTCCTCGACACGCTTGACGGGCTCTACGACTCCTCTATTTCGACTGTCGTCACCCGCCACGAAGGCGGTGCGGCCTATATGGCCGAAGCCATGGGCAAGCTCACCGACACACCCGGTGTGGCAATGGTGACCCGGGGCCCGGGTGCGGCCAACGCGCACGTGGGCCTGCACACCGCGTGGCAGGACTCCACGGCAATGGTGCTCTTCGTCGGCCTCATCCCGTTCGAGCACCGAGAAAAAGAGGCCTTCCAAGAATTCGATCCGAAGTCGTGGTTCGACACCGGCGCCAAGAGAGTCATGGTCCTCGACCATCCTGAGCGCGCCTCGGAAATCGTCGCCGAAGCCATGTTCGCAGCCAGTTCCGGACGCCCGGGGCCAGTGGTGGTCGGCCTGCCGGAAGACATCATCACCCAAGCACACTCCTCGGTTATCCACCCGCCCATCCCCGTGGCGAAGGGCGGCATGACCGTAGAGGACTGGAAGGACCTCAAATCGACCCTGCAGAGGGCCGAGCGTCCGCTGTTCGTCTTCGGCGGCAACGACTGGACCCACAGCGCTGCCGAAGAGTTCACCGAATGGCTCGAAGCGCACCGACTGCCGGCTGCCGCAGAGTGGCGCTGTCAGGGAACGGTTCCGTTCAGCTCGCCCAGCTATGTCGGCCCCATCGGCTACGGTCGGCCCGACTACACCCACCGCGTGCTCGATGAATCCGACCTACTGATCTTCGTCGGCACCGTTCCCGGTGATGTTCTCACCGACGGCTTCACCGCACGGCAGAACTGGGACAAAGAGAACTTCATCGTCACCATCGACCCGTCACTGCGCGGGCGCTCAGGTCCTGTCACCCGGCAGATCATTGCCAAGCCCGCAAAGTTCGTCGACGATCTCGTGCGCATGGAACTGCCCGTCAAAGACGCGTGGACGCAGTGGACGGACTCCCTGCGCGCCATCCAGGAGACTTGGTCGGCTCTGCCTCCTGCGGAGCCGACGGAGGGGCCGGCGAAGATGGCGACGGCCATGGCGAACGTCGTCAACCGGCTGGATGACAACGCAATGGTCACCTTCGGCGCGGGCGAACACACCAACTGGGCACACCGCTACTTCCCCGCCGAGGGGTACGCGGCGCTGATCTCAGCGCGCAACGGATCGATGGGCTACTCCGTGCCGTCGGCAGTGGCCGCAAGCCTCGAATATCCGGGCCGGGACGTGCTGTGCATTGCCGGTGACGGCGAATTCCTCATGAACGGCCAGGAAATGGCGACGGCCGCACAGTACGGCGCGACACCGCTGATCATCGTCATGGACAACCAGGAGTACGGGACCATCCGCACCCACCAGGAAGTGCAGTATCCCGAACGGATCTCCGGGACCCAGCTGAAAAACCCCGATTTCGCTCTCATGGCTGAAGCCTTCGGCGGCTTCGGCATCAAAGTCACACAGGACGCCGAGGTTCCGCAGGCAATTGAACGGGCGCTCGAAGCCACGCGCAGCGGCACGTTCGCGCTCGTGCACCTGGTCGTCGAACAGCGCGTCAAAGCCTACTGATAAGTACTCAACCCCCGAGCCCTGCACGCGCGAGGCGCCCGACACCAACCGTGCCGGGCGCCTCGTCACACATGGGTGCTCAGCAGCCCAGGCGAGCGGCCAGGTAGGACTCCACCTGGTCGAGCGCAACGCGCTCCTGGCTCATGTCATCGCGGTTGCGGATGGTGACCGCGCTGTCGTCGAGCGAATCGAAGTCGTAGGTGATGCAGAACGGAGTGCCGATTTCGTCGTTGCGGCGGTAGCGACGGCCGATGGCACCGGCATCGTCGAACTCGACGTTCCAGCGGCGACGCAGACCGTCTGCCAGTTCCCGCGCCTGCGGCGAGAGCTTTTCGTTGCGCGACAGCGGCAGCACCGCGGCCTTGACCGGTGCGAGCCTGGGGTCGAGCTTGAGCACGGTGCGCTTATCAACTCCGCCCTTGGCATTGGGGGCTTCGTCTTCGACATAGGCGTCGACGAGGAACGCCATGAGCGCACGGGTCAGACCGAAAGACGGTTCGATGACGTACGGCGTGTAGCGTTCGCCGGTGGCCTGGTCGAAGTACTGCATCTTCTGGTTGGAGTGTTCCGTGTGGCGGCCCAGGTCGTAGTCGGTGCGGTTGGCAACACCCATGAGTTCGCCCCATTCGCTGCCGGTGAATCCAAAGCGGTACTCCAGGTCGATCGTGCCGTCGGAGTAGTGGGCCCGCTCGTCTGCGGGGACATCGAACCTGCGCATGTTGTCCGGGTTGATGCCGAGTTCGACAAACCAGTTCCAGCAGTCCTCAACCCAGGAATCGAAGAACTTCTGCGCGTCATCGGGGTGAACGAAGAACTCGATCTCCATCTGCTCGAATTCGCGGGTGCGGAAAATGAAATTGCCCGGCGTGATTTCGTTGCGGAAGGCCTTGCCGATCTGCCCGATGCCAAACGGAGGCTTCTTGCGGGCTGCCGTCACAACATTGGCGAAGTTCACAAAGATGCCCTGCGCGGTTTCGGGACGCAGGTAGTGCAGGCCCTGACCGTCATCAACAGCACCGAGGTAGCTCTTGACCAGACCGGAGAACATCTGCGGTTCCGTCCACTTGCCCTCCTGGCCGGTTTCCGGATCGCGAATATCGGCAAGGCCGTTTTCGGGTTCCCTGCCGTGTTTGGCAACATAAGCCTCGATGAGGTGGTCTGCCCGGTAGCGCTTATTGGTGTGCAGCGATTCCACCAGCGGGTCGACGAACGTCTCGACGTGCCCGGAAGCCTCCCACACCTGCCGCGGCAGAATGATCGACGAGTCCAGGCCGACCATGTCAGCGCGACCGCGGACAAAGGTCTGCCACCACTGCTGTTTGATGTTCTCCTTCAGCTCCACGCCCAGCGGACCGTAGTCCCATGCTGAACGTGATCCCCCGTAGATCTCTCCGGCCTGGAAGACGAAGCCTCGCCGCTTGGCCAGGGTGATGACGGAATCCAGAGTCGATGCCACAGATGCTCCTTGATGCGTTGTGCAGCCGGTTCGCTGCCGGTACGGGGTCGCTGCGGACGCGCAGCCTCCACAAGGTTACCGAACTCACGGCGTGAGACGACCGTGCGGGCACGCGTGTGGCCTAGACTGGGAGGTGCACCCAAACCGTGTGCGCCGACAGGCAGCGCAGCATCTTCTGCGCACCCGGCGCTCAATCTCTCTGGGCTTTCCGTGCGTTTATGAGTGCACACCGGCCTGGAACGGGCAGATCGCCAATTCAGTTCTCAGCGATCAAGCGTGCACCCGCACAGAAACGAGTCCCATGGACAGCGCACAGAACCACGCAGAAGACACCTCGGCCAACACTGCCGATCAGCAGGACAGCCTGCAGTTCTCCGATTTCGACCTCCACCCCTCAGTGCTGGCCGCAATTTCCGACCTCGGCTTCGAATCCCCCTCGCCGATTCAGGCGCAGACTATCCCGCTTCTGCTGGAAGGCCGGGACGTCATAGGACTCGCGCAGACGGGAACCGGCAAAACCGCGGCATTCGCACTGCCGATGCTCACACACCTCGCCGATGCCGGCCGAGCCGACGACGGCCCGTTCGCCCTCATCCTGACCCCCACCCGGGAATTGGCCATTCAGGTGGCCGAGGCGCTCACAAGCTTCGCGGCAAACCTCCCGAACTTCTCAGTTCTGCCTATCTACGGCGGACAGTCCTACTCCCCACAGCTTGCCGGCCTCAAACGCGGCGCCCAGGTGGTCGTCGGAACCCCCGGCCGCGTCATCGACCACCTCAAGCGAGGTTCCCTCAAACTGCACAGTCTGCGACACATGGTGCTCGACGAAGCAGACGAAATGCTCAAGATGGGCTTCCAAGAGGACATCGAAGAGATCTTCGCCGCCTCTGGCTCATCCCGTCAGGTGGCCCTGTTCTCGGCCACCATGCCGTCGTCCATCCACCGGATCACCGGGAAGTACCTGGAAGACCCAGCTGAAGTCCGCATCAAGCAGGCCACTGCAACCGGGGCGAACATCCGCCAGCGCTTCCTGACGGTCATGCACTCAAACAAGCTCGACGCGCTGACCCGAATCCTCGAAGTCGAAGAAGCCGACGGCATCATCATGTTCGTCCGCACCAAGCAGGCAACAGAAGAGCTCTCGGAAAAGCTGCGGGCCCGCGGCATGCGCGCAGCAGCCATCAACGGCGACATTCCGCAGCAAGCGCGCGAACGCACAGTTGAGGCCCTGCGCTCCGGTTCGATCGACATCCTCGTAGCCACTGACGTCGCCGCCCGCGGCCTCGACGTCGAGCGAATCTCGCTTGTGGTCAACTACGACATTCCGCTGGACACAGAGTCCTACGTCCACCGCATCGGACGAACGGGCCGTGCCGGACGCACCGGTGAGGCCATCCTGTTCGTCACTCCGCGCGAACAGCGCATGCTGCGCTCAATTGAAAAGGCCACCCGCCAGAAGGTCGAGCCGCTGACCCTGCCGACGGTCGACGAACTTGCCGATTCGCGCACCCAGAAGTTCAAAGAGCAGATCTCCGAAGCACTTGTTTCGAACGACCTGACGGAGCTGCGCCCTGTCATCGACGCCTACGAACACGAACACGATGTTCCCGCTGCAGACATCGCTGCGGCACTCGCAGCACTCGTATTGGGCAGCGCAACACTCAAGCCGGAGCCCCTGCCGGAACCAAAGGCTCGTCCGGACCGCAATGAGCGCGCCCGCACCGCAGAGGGCATGACCACCTACCGCATTGCGGTCGGCCGCAATGAGCGCGTCAACCCCGGTGCGATCGTCGGCGCAATAGCCAACGAGGGTGGGATCACGAACAAGCAGATCGGCCACATCAACATCCGGTCGAACCACTCACTGATCGACCTGCCGGAAGATCTCGACCCGGCTGTTCTCGATCGTCTGAAGAACACCAAGATCCAGGGCAAGCGCATCGACATCCGTGTCGACACGGGCCGCCCCGGACGCCCGTTCAAGCGCAAAGACCGCAAGGCCGGCTCAGACCGCCCGTTCAAGCGCGGCGGTCGCGGCTTCCGCAATGACAAGCGCGGCGGTGACCGCCGCCGCTGAGCGCAGACGTCCGACTGAGCCAGCAGGCTGTCAGCGCAGCTGCGCGGCTTTGATTCGGGCCCGAAACCACTGTGGTTTCGGGCCCGCTTCGTCTGCAGCCTCAGTTCTTACCGGAGTTCTTGCCGACGACCCTATCGACTGCGCCGCCGAACCGCCGGTCGCGCATAGCGTATTCTTCGACGGCTTTCCACAGCGTCGTCCTGTCCACGTCCGGCCACAGAACATCCTGGAAAACCAGTTCCGCGTAGGCCGACTGCCACAACAGGAAGTTCGACGTGCGCTGCTCACCGGAAGAGCGCAGGAACAGGTCGACATCGGGCAGGTCCGGGGCATACAGTCGCGCAGCCAAAGACTTGGCGGTCACCTTGCCGGGTTTGAGTTTGCCCTGGGCAACCTCGTGGGTGATGGCGTTGACCGCATCGAGGATTTCGGCCCGCCCACCGTAGTTGACACAGAACTGCAGGGTCATGCGGGTGTTGTTCTTGGTGCGGTCGCGGGCGACTTCAAGCTCCTTGATCACCGAGCGCCACAGCCTGCCTTCTCTGCCCGACCACACCATGCGCACGCCCAGAGCGTCGAGTTCATCGACCCGGCGGCGGATGACGTCCCGGTTGAAGCCCATGAGGAAACGCACCTCTTCCGGGGAGCGCTTCCAGTTCTCCGTCGAAAACGCGTAGGCGGACAGCACCTCAACACCCATTTCCAGGCTGCCGTAGATAACCTCCATCAGCGAGGCTTCCCCCGCTTTGTGGCCGTCTGTGCGCGGGAGTCCGCGCTCATTGGCCCACCTGCCGTTGCCGTCCATGACAACAGCAATGTGCTTCGGGATGAACTTCGTTGGAATCGCCGGCGGCGCGGCGCCATGCGGGTGCGGGGGAATCGGCTGATACTTCACGCCGCCATTATGGCAGGAGCACTGTTCAGCGCTCCAACAGCGCAAGCGATTTCACCCGTCGCTCCAAGTGCCACTGGACAAAAGCGGTGACGACTTTCGAGGCGGCCTGTGCGTCATAATCGGCCACCGTGCCCGGCTCCGGCCAGTCTGCCGTGCTGATCCTCTGCAAATACGCCAAAGCCTCGGGACCGGGAAGGTGCTCTCCTCCGCGCCGACACGCCTGACACACCGCACCCCCGGCTTCAAGCGAGAACGCGCGGTGCGATCCGGCAGTCCCGCACCGCGCGCAGTCAATGAGGCTCGGAGCCCAGCCGGCCAACGACATAGCTCGGACCAGATAGGCGTCCAGAGAAGCGCGTGCGGGATGTTCGCGCCGGCACATAGAGCGCAGAGCCGCCACCAGCAGCAGAAACTGGTCTTCCGTACGGGGGTCGTCTTCTGTCAGCCGCAGAGCGGTTTCGGCCATAACGGCGCCAACGGTGTAGTAGTCGTAGTCGGTGATGAGCCCCTGGGCAAACGGCTCAATGAGCTCCACCTGGGTGACAACGTCCAGATTCCTGCCGCGGTTGGCCTGCAGGTCGATCATCATGAGCGGCTCCAAGCGCGAACCGAAACGGCTGGTGGTCCTGCGAACCCCCTTGGCAACAGCGCGGACAACACCGCTGTGACGAGTGAGAACCGTGACGATCCGGTCGGCTTCGCCGAGTTTATGGGTGCCCAGAACCACACCCGCGTCACGATATTTCCTCACCGGCCCATTGTCCCCCACACACCACGAGGCGGTGCCTGGGCACCGCCTCGTGACATGTGACCGTAACTGCGTCAGTCGCCGCTGTTGTCGCGCAGGTAGCGGTTGACCGCGGAGATGACGGCCTTAAGGGACGCCTTGGCGATATTCGAGTGCATGCCCGCACCCCATATGATCCGATCCCCGATCATGACTTCGACATAGGCAGCGGCCGCGACGTCCGCACCGGCGCCGATCGCGTGCTCGGAATAGTCCTGAACCCGCATATCGAGATCGAAGTTGTCGTTGAGAATGTTGACCAGAGCATTCAGCGGCCCCGTTCCCTGACCTTCGAACTCCCGTTCCTGACCGTCGATGCTCAGCGCCACCTCGACCTTTTCGGAGTGGCGTCCGGCTGAGTCATCGCCCAGGGACTCGGTGCGCAGACCCTGAATGCGGAAACGGCCCCACGCATTGTCCGTCGGCAGGTATTCATCGCTGAAGGCTGACCAGATTGCCTCTGCTGTGAGTTCGCCGCCTGATGCCGTGACGTTCTTGATGACCTTGGAGAACTCCACCTGCATGCGGCGCGGCAGGTCCAGACCGTATTCGCTCTTGAGCAGGTATGTGACTCCGCCCTTGCCCGACTGCGAATTGACGCGGATGATCGCTTCGTAGCTGCGGCCGAGGTCCTTGGGGTCGACCGGCAGGTAGGGCATGTCCCATTCCATGAGGTCAATCGGCGTGCTCGTTTCGCGCGCTCGACGTTCGCGCTGCGCGAAAGCCTTGTTGATGGCGTCCTGATGCGAACCGGAGAAGGACGTGAACACGAGATCCCCGCCGTACGGGTGACGCTCGTGCACCCCGATCTGGTTGCAGTACTCGACCGTGTGGATGACCTCATTGATGTCGGAGAAGTCGAGTTCGGGATCAACCCCCTGGGTGTAGAGGTTCATGGCAACTGTCACGAGGTCGAGGTTGCCGGTGCGCTCACCGTTGCCGAACAGACACCCCTCAATGCGGTCCGCCCCGGCCATCAGCCCCAGCTCTGCTGCGGCCACACCCGTGCCGCGATCATTGTGCGGGTGCAGCGACACGGCCACCTGGTCACGGTATGGGATGTGGCGGCAGAACCACTCGATCTGGTCGGCGTAGGTGTTCGGGGTGCCGCGCTCAACTGTTGCCGGCAGATTGACGACGGTGTCGCGGCCATCTTCGGGCTGCCACATGTCGAGCACACCGCCGACAACGTCGAGAGCGAAATCGGGCTCCGTGTCAACGAAGATCTCCGGCGAGTACTGATAGCCGAAGTCAGTGTTCGGAAGCACCGATTCAGCGGCTTTCATGACAGCTTGGGTGCCGCGCAGCGCGATGTCCTTCGTCTGTGCGCGGCCGTCTCCGTCAAAGCCGAAGACAACGGAGCGGAAGACCGGCGCAGTGGCGTTGTACATGTGGATGGTGGCCTTGTCCGCTCCGATGAGCGCTTCGGCTGTGCGCTCGATGAGATCTTCGCGCGCCTGGGTCAGCACGGAGATGCGCACATCATCTGGGATCAGATCCTTTTCGATGATGTGCCGCACGAAGTCGAAGTCCGGCTGACTGGCCGAGGGGAAGCCGACTTCGATTTCCTTGAAGCCGATTTTCACGAGCAGTTCGAACATCTTGATTTTGCGTTCGACCGTCATGGGGTCGATGAGCGCCTGGTTGCCATCGCGCAGGTCGGTTGAAAGCCAACGCGGTGCGCGAGTCAGGCGCTGGTCCGGCCAAGTGCGGTCGGACATGTCCAGTTCAATGCGATCGAAGAAGGACTTGTACTTCGTGAACGGCATGGGGCTTGGCTTCTGCAGATTGGTCATGTGATCTCCTCATGTGGTCTTCAGTCGACCGAACAGCACTGACTCCGCGACGAGGGTCCGGCCTTGTTCAGGACTCGCCGCGGCAGCTAAGGAGAAGCAGACGCATACTGTGACCCTACTCTCGCCTCACTGAGTCTCGAATCCCCGTCTTAGCGTTTGAGACACAGAGCTCGTCACTTGAAGTTGAAGTCGCCTTTGCGAACGTGGAAGCTGCCGCCAGGACCCGTGCAGCGCACACCGTCTCGCTGCGATGAGCACTCAAAGCCGTGGGCTTTGATGGTTTTGCCATAGCCCAGCTCTTTCGGGCTTGGAGCTTCGCCGACGCTCTTGCACGTAAAGCCCGCGGATGACTCAGTCACTTCAGCAACGCTGCCCCATTCGACGCCGCCGGAGCAGTCGTCTGGCTGTTCACCGGGCGAATACTCGAAGCTGCTCACTGTGCAGCGCGCACGGTCTTTGTAGATGACGCAGGAGATATTGCCCGACGGGGTGATGAACGCCTCAGCTTCGGAAGAATCAAAGTCTGACGAGCTGTCGTCAGAATCGGAAGCACCCGTTGGGTCCCCGGCTGTCGGCGGCTTGGTCGATTCCACCTGACCGTCAGAGGACCGCATGTCGAAGAAGATATACAGACCCGCACCTACGAGGAAAAGCGCCAGCACGGTGGTGAACGTGACCACAGCCCACGGCGGTTTCGACTTGTTCTTCTTGGGCTCCTCCTGCTGGTGCGGCACGTGCCCCGAGGCGACGGCGGTGTAGCCCGCCGGCGCATAGCCCGCGTGCAGACCCTGCGGAGAGACCGACTGCGCGGCACCGTACTGCGCCTGCGGCGTACTCGGCGACGGAGCCGTCGTCGGAGCAGAAGACGGCGGCGGAGGCGGCGGAAACGCATCGGCGCCCGACTGTGTGCGGACAGGCGGCCGAGAGGGAGGAGCCGGTGGAGCCGGAGGCATCGACGAAGCGGACCTCGGCGGGGCAAACGGCGGCGGAGGCGGGATGACCCGATCCCCCTCCGACGAGTAGTCCCGACCGCTTCCGCTGAATTCGTCATGGTCGAACTGCCGCGTCGAATCGGCTTCGCTGTCAAAGATCTCGCGGTATAGGCCCCCGGACCCAACACTGTTGTCGGATGAGTAGCGCGGGTCGCCGTTCGGCGGTGTGCCTGTGGAACCAACGTCGGACGGTTTGCTCATGCCGTGCAGTCTAACGGAACACTTCCAAAACCTCGCCTGCGCTGACTGCATCAAGCACATTGACACGCCCTATACAGCGCATTTCCTGCAGAGAATGAGATACTGGTGAACATGGACAGCGCGCGATCGAACCCATCATCCGCGAGACCGTGGTGGATATACCCAGCCGCCGGCGCTGTTGCCGGCGCACTTGTGCTCGCGCTGGCCTCTGCAGACAGAACTTCAGCAGCGCTCGCCGAAGACGAACGGCTCACAGCACCCACTCTGCGCACACCGGGCGATTTTTCAGCCCCCGTCCTCGACATCCGCAGCGGCGACAGCACGCAGGCCCGCGGTTCGATTCCTCACCTGGGCCCTAGGACCTCCGCCCAAATCCCACACGACACCCACCAGGTGATCGTGTCCTCCAGCCCAGAGACAAAAAGCTCCACCATAACCACCGCACTGTATGAGCGCACCTCCGATGGCTGGAAGCAGAAGCTGTCCTTCACCGGCCACAACGGTGAGGCCGGATGGAAGGAAAAGCGCAAAGAAGGCGACATGTCGACCCCGGCCGGAGTCTTCACCCTCAGCGACGCCGGAGGCTACCTGCCGGACCCGGGAACGAAAATGCCCTACACGCGGGACACGAACCTGCGCGCCAGCGCTCAGTCTGTGTACGGGGACGACTACAAACTGGTCTACGACTATGTCCTCGCCATTGACTACAACCGCAAAACCGGAGTCCCGCCGACCGACCGCACGCGCCCACAGGGCAAAGCCCCCGGCGGCGGCATCTGGTTGCACGTCGATCACGGCAAGGCCACCCACGGCTGTGTGACCGTCGACCGCAAGGACATGGGGGCCATCCTCAAAGAACTCGACCCGAGCAAGAACCCCATGATCGCCATGGGCAGCGCAGATTTCCTCGCACGGTAGGGCACCTTCGTGGCAGCCTCACAGCACCTGCATCAGATCTTCCCGTCACCTGCGCAGTTTGCTCCCGATCCGCAGGAGGCGGCACTCACCGCGCTGTACGATTCAACAGACATTCCGCCAGACCGTCCCCGTGTGCAGTCGAACATGGTCCAAAGCCTCGACGGCAGGATCGCCGGTGCGGACGGACTGTCAGGAACAATCTCCAGTCCCGCGGACAAGCGCGTCTTCGCCGTTCTGCGCGCACTTGCCGATGTTGTCATCGTCGGAGCCTCCACTGTGCGCGAAGAGGGCTATACGCGACTTCCGGCCCGCCAGCGCTTTGCTGAGGACCGCCGAACTCGAGGGCAGGACCCTGCTCCGACGCTTGCGATCATCACCGGTTCGGGGAACCTCGACGTCGACCACCTGACATCTGCCGGCAGCGGCAGCATCATCGTGTTCACGACCACTGACGACGATGACGTGCTCGGCCGCCTGCGCAGCAGCCTGTGCGAGGTGATCCGCGTTGACAGTCCCGACCCGCACACCGTGCTGGAAGCCCTTGCGCAGCGTGGGTTCAAGCGCGCACTGTGCGAAGGCGGACCTTCGCTCCTGGGAGAATGGGCGGCAGCGGGGGCCATCGACGAAATGTGCGTGACCGTCAGCCCGCTGCTCGTGGGCGGGGCCGGCCCCGGAATCCTCGGCCGGGTCGAACTGGACGGGCCTGCCCGTCTGCGCCTGCTGTCAGCCGTCGAAGGCGACAGCACCCTCATGTTGCGCCTGGGTTTCCAAACCTCGTAGGAAGCGCATCACGTCGTCTTCCCACGCAAGCCGATCCACGTTCCATTCCTTGGTGTGCCGGGCTTTCGTATAGCGCGGCATCGTCACAAGGTCACGACGGAAGCCGGCAAGCGCCCGCGACGGCCCCACCGGCACGAATTCGTCGTCTTCGGAGTGGATGAGCAGTGTTGGGACCGTGAGGTCGGCTGCGCGTTTGACCCAGTCCATGCGGTCAAGGTCGAGAGGTGTCTCAAGCCCGGTGAGCTTGCGCGCCCACGGCCGGGTGATCATCTGCAGGGTCAGCCTGGCAATCGGCGTGGGCAGGAGGTTCAGGCGGGCCTGGTGGTCAAGAACGTCGTACCAGTCGACCACCGGACCGTCGAGCACCATGGCGACGATGCTGTCGGCGTGGCGGCCCCGCGATGCGGTCTGGAAGGCAATCGCCGCTCCCATCGACCATCCGAACAGCACAATCCGGCGCGCCCCGTTGGCAAGGGCGAAGTCGATCGCCCGATCGACGTCGATCCATTCCGTGTCGCCCAAACCGTAGGTCTGGTGGCGCTCAGTTTCCGGGTCATTGCGGTACGACATGGCGATTGACGGAATTCCCACCCTGTCCAGAACGGCGGCTGCACGCAGTGTTTCCCGTCGAGTTCCGCCTCGGCCGTGGATGAGGATCGCCCAGGTGTCCGACGGCTGGGCTGCGGTAGTCGGCAGAAGCCAGGCGGGCAGTGCCCCGACGTCAGAGCTGATGACGATGTTCTCGCAGGGAAGGTCGAGGTCTTCTGGCCCCATGTGGACGGTTCCGGTCCACCGGCCGACACAAGCGTGGCGAATGTCGCCGTACAGCACCTTCTCGACCCGTCGGCTGACGGTCGCGGACTCGGGATCGTATTCCGTGAGTTCGCCGATGCGGGCAAAGCCTTCGGCAGAGCCGTTTGCGAAGTACAGGCCGTAGGTTCCGGCAACCAGAGTGTCGGGGGTGGCCTCCAGGTGGATGAGCATGTCGTTGTCAAAGCCCTCGACGTGCAGGATCCGAACGTCGTTTTTGGCCTTGCCGGGAGTGACGATCTTTCTTGCGAAGTAGACCGCGAGCCCGGATGAGGCAACAGAGGCGAGGGCACCGATTCCGATGCCGATGCCAAGCCCCGCTGCCAGCGCTCTCGCTGTCTTGGACTGGATAGCCTGTGCCACCTGGTTACCTCCTGCCGGACAGTCTAGGGGCGGCCTGGGCGGCTGTGCCACCGTGACCGGAATTCTTTGCACTAGACACAGGTTTTCTACAGTTGAGTCATCACCGGCGCACAAAGAACAGGAGCTGACATGGCTGAAGCCGCAGACAGGACTGAACAGGATTGGCGCAACATTCTCAGCCCGGAGGAGTTTGCCGTGCTCCGTCAGGGCGGGACGGAGCGGCCCTTTTCCGGTGAGTACGACGGGGTGTTCCGCGAAGGTCGCTACCTGTGCCGGGCGTGCGGGGCGGAGCTCTTCACCTCGGAGACGAAGTTCGATGCCCAGTGCGGCTGGCCGGCGTTCTACGCGCCGCTGGCTGAAGACCGCGTGCGCTATATCCGGGACGATTCGATGGGCATGGTGCGCACCGAGGTCCGGTGTACAGCATGCGACAGCCACCTGGGCCACGTCTTCTACGGTGAGGGCTTCCCCACTCCGACCGATGCGCGGTTCTGCATCAACTCCATCTGCTTGGAGCTCGTAGAGCCCTGACTGGGCGGCGCTCGCTGTCTGTCTGCTTGGAGCGCAGGCAGGGCCGGTTGTTTGACTGAGGCCGCCGGATATTCCGGCGGCCTCAGTCTGTCAGTCAGCGCTTTTCGCTTGACGCTGCTTCGCGGCAGGGGAAGATCAGCGCCAGCCGGCGATGATGTCAGCCAGTTCGCGGCGCGGTCCCGTGAAGAACGGAATCTCTTCGCGCACGTGCAGGCGAGCCTCGGTGGCGCGCAGGTCGCGCATCATGTCGACCAGGCGGTGCAGCTGGTCGGCTTCGAAGCCCAGCAGGAACTCGTAGTCGCCCAGCGCAAAGGCCGACACGGTGTGCGCCTTGATGTCTTTGTACCCGGCTGCGGCCATACCGTGATCGCGCAGCATCTTCGAACGGTCTTCGGCATTGAGGATGTACCAGTCGTAGCTGCGCACGAACGGGTACACGCACAGGTAGTCAAGCGGAGTTTCGTCCGTCATGAACGCCGGGATGTGGCGACGGTTGAACTCTGCGGGTCGGTGCAGGCCGACAACCGACCACACGGGCTCGAGAATCGCACCGAGTGTGGAGCGGCGCACAATCGAGTAGGCCTTTTGGAGGGTCTCGACCTTCGGTGCGATCCACCAGAACATGATGTCGGCGTCGGCTCGCAGGGCCGAAACGTCATAGGTGCCGCGGACTGTCAGCCCTTCCGCTTTGAGTTCGTCAAGCTGCTGAATGACCTCTGCGGCAAGCTGCTGGCGGTCGCCTTCGGGAAGGTCACCGCCGGCGGCGAAGACGGAATAGCCCAGGTAGCGGATTTCGTCATTGGCCTGGTCGATCTGTTCCTGTGAGGGTTCTTGGTATTCGCGCATTTTCAGCCTTTCTCGCCTATGCGATGGATTTCGTTCTGCGCTCGGGATATGCACGCCGGCAGTCCTACACCTTCGTACACGTTTCCGACAAGCGCCAGACCGGGGGTCTCAGATGTCGCACGGTCGATGTCCGCCACGCGGTCGAAATGTCCCGGAGTGAACTGGGGCAGACTGTCCTGCCACCGCTGGACCTCCAGGTGCGCGGCGATGTCGTTCCTGCCGGTGATGTCGAGCCAGTCCGCCCACGCGCGGCTGGCAAGTTCAGCGTCGTCCAACTGCGCCCACGCGTCGGGAGCATCACCGTAACGGCCAACGCTCATGCGCACAACGGCACGGCCGTCGGGCAGAACAGCATCCAGCCAGGGCCATTTGTTTGACGCGTAGGTTGAAGCCTTGATGAAGCGATTCTCGGTGGGCGGGATGAGGAAGCCGCTGCCGCTTAACGGCTCGGCAAGGTCGATGACCGCGGTGATGACGGCACAGCTGGCGTAGGGAACATCTGCCAGCAGCTGCGCAGCCTGCGGCGCCGCGGCGCGCAGAATCTCTGCTGCCGCATAGGCGGGCACGGCGATGATGATGTCATCGGCCAGGGCCTGCTCGCCGTCGGCGAACAGCACCCGCCAGCCATCGTCGCCCCTCTGCGCGGACACAGCCCGCGCAGACGTCACAATCTGCCCTCCGCAGCTGCGCACTTCATCAGCCAGGGCCGAGACCAGAACGCTGATTCCGCCGCGCAGGGTCATGAACACCGGCGGCGCAGCCTCTTCCTGCGTGCCGGGAACATTCGCCCCGGCAGCCGCAGTGCGGGCGGCAAGCGTGGTCCTGACCGTTTCGGTGACCGAGGTGCCTGTGCGGTAGGCATCCAACAGGGCCGGAACCGTCGCCTGCATCGACAGGTCACGACAGCGGCCCGAATAGACGCCGCCGATGAGGGGGTCAAGCACTGTGTCGACAACAGCCTCACCCAGTCGAGCGGCTACGAAATCGCCGATCGACACATCGCCGCTGCCTGCGGGAGTGAGCTGTTCGTCTTCGGCCCTGGCGATCTGTTCGCTGCTGAGAATTCCCTTCAGCGCACGAGGGTCCCCCGGCACACCCATCAGGGTGCCCTTGGGCATGGCCTGCATGCGCCCGCCTACAAACAGCTGCGAGGAGTGCTCCCGCGACGGATACACGGCTTCCAGACCCAGATCCTCAGCAAGTCCGCGGGTTTCAGGCCGCAGATAGAGGCTCGCCTCGGCACCCACGTCTGCCGATTCAACAGCCCCGCCGAGTGTCGAGGACTTCAGCAGACCGCCCACGCGCTCAGACGCCTCGTACACCGTGACAGAACTGCCCGGGCGCAGCCGCAGATACTCATAGGCGGCGGTCAGGCCGGAGATTCCGGCCCCAATGACGACTGCCCTACGTTCGGTCATGACTTCTCAGCCAGCACCTGCTCGGAGATCCGGTGCACTTCCCGGACAACCCGGCCCGGCACCTCGGGATCGGTATTGGGCAGCACACCGTGACCCAAATTGAACACAAAGCCGGGAGCTTCGAGACCCTTGCGGACAATCGCCTCGATGCGCTCCCGCAGAGCCTCCCACGGCGCAAACAGCATGGCGGGATCCAGATTGCCCTGAACAGCTTGGTGAGGCTGAAGCCGCTTGATCCCCTCGGCTAGGTCAACGCGGAAGTCAACGCCGACCGCGGTCGAACCGGCTTCCGACATGGCACTGAGCAGCTCGCCGGTCTGCACCCCGAAGTGGATGCTGGGAACATCAAGATCGGAAAGGCCGGAGAAAAGACGCTGTGTGTGCGGCAGAACATAGCGACGGTAGTCGGTCTCGCACAGGTAACCGGCCCAGGAATCGAAAACCTGAAAAGCGCTCGCACCGGCTTCGACCTGGGTGCGGATGAACAGCTCCGACATCACGTCGAGTCTGCTCAGCAGACGGTCAAACAGCTCGGGAGCGCCGACCATCATGGCCTTCGTCTTTTCGTGGTTCTTCGACGGCCCGCCCTCAATGAGGTAGCTGGCCAGCGTAAACGGCGCTCCGGCAAAGCCGATGAGCGGAGTGTCTTCGGGAAGCTGCTCAACAATTCCGCGCACCGATTCCGCAATGTCGGGAATATCGTCCGCAGTCAGCTCAGGCAGCGCGTCAATGTCCTCAGCGCGGCGAATGGGCTGATCCATAACCGGCCCAACACCGGGTTTGATCTCCACGCCGACACCGGCTGCCTGCAGGGGAACGACGATGTCGGAGAAGAAGATCGCAGCGTCAACGCCGTGACGGCGGACCGGCTGCATCGTGATTTCGGTGACCATATCGGGGCGGCGGCACGATTCGAGCATCGACGTGCCCTCACGCAGTTTGAGGTATTCAGGCAAAGACCTGCCTGCCTGCCGCATGAACCAGACGGGTGTGCGCGATACGGGACGACCGGTCGCCGCCCGTTCGAAAGTTGTAGCCATACGCCTATCGTCTCAGATGCTGGGCCTCGTCAGGACACCGGTCAGAGCCGGTTCACAGGGCTGTCGTGGGCATATCGTCCAGAAGGTCGCCAAGATCGAGGAAACGGCGCCTGTGGTAGACCATGGGGCTGCCCTGGGGTCTGCGCACAATGTCTTCGACTTCGGCCACGACCACCGTCGATTCGCCAACGGGCAGCCGACCGTAGTGGGAGCAGACGAAAACGGAATGCGCATCGCCCAGCACCGGCACACCGTCGTCCATGTAGGTCCAGTTCTGACCCGGTGAGAAGCGCTCACCGCCGGGCATCGCAAACTGCACGGCCAGCTCAGAATGGCCCGCGTGGAGCATGTTGACTGCAAAGCGGGCGGAGTCGAGAACGTGTCCGGCCGCTCCCCTGGCCTTTGTCACGGAGAACAGGAGCGAAGGCGGGTCGAGCGACACACTGGCAACTGAGGACGCCGTGAGTCCAAACGGACCGTCACCGCTGTCTGCGGTGACGATGCACACCCCGGCAGGGTGATCGGCAAAAGCGCTTTTGAAGTCTTCCGGTTCAACGGGCACTGTCTTCTCCTTCCGACTGTTGAAGGCACTTTGGGCCCTGAGTATTCCATCCGCCCGGCGTGGGAGCTTCGCCAGTCCCGCCGAGCTGTCTACGGTTGAATGCGTGGTCCAGCCCGTTCCCATCAACCGCACGCCCAAGGCCTTCGCGACACTCGCCGAGGCCCTCCGAACCGTGCGGTCAACACCGCAGGTGCACATCGAGGAAATCGCCGCTCCCGGCCGTCTGGCACCGTGGGCTGTCGCCTTCTCCGCCCAGGTCACAGCCGAGGGCACGTTCCTCGAAGACGACGCCGTTGACGACCTCGCCACCGGCAGAATCGTCGTCCTCTACGACCCCGAGGCCCCGGTGGAATGGCAGGGAGAGTTTCGCCTCGTGTCGTACATCCGAGCCGAACTCGAAGACGAACTGGCAGCCGAACCCATGCTCGGGCAGGTCGCCTGGACCTGGCTGACAGACGCGCTTGACGGACGCGACTGCAATGTCGCCGAAGTCGGCGGCACAACCACCAAAGTCATCTCCGAAAGCTTCGGAACACTCGCGCAGCGCCCCACGACAGTCGACCTTGAGCTGCGTGCATCGTGGAGCCCCATACTGGAAGACCCCGCAGACATCACCCAGCACATTGAAGCCTGGATAGAGCTCATCACAACCGCGGCGGGCCTTCCGCCTATGCCCGAAGGAGTCAGTCCCTTCCCGGGACGCAGGCGATGAGCTCATCAGACGTCGACCCCGACCTTCCTCTGCTGAGCGAACCCTCGTCAGGGGTACCAGAGGTCATCAGCACCCCGAAAGCGCTCGCCGACGCCGTTGCCGCGCTCGAAGCCGGCAGCGGTCCTGTCGCAGTCGATGCCGAACGCGCATCGGGAATCCGCTACGGCAGCCGCGCTTTCCTCATCCAGCTCAAACGCGCCGGCGCAGGCATCCTCCTGCTGGATCCCGAAGCACTTGGCAGCCTCGAAGCAGTCGGCCGGGCAATAGAAGACGTCGAGTGGGTACTCCACGCGTCCTCCCAAGACCTTCCGTGTCTGGCAGAGGCAGGCATGGTCCCCACGCGTGTTTTCGACACCGAAATCGCCGCCCGCCTGCTCAGCGAACCGAAGTTCGGTCTGGCCTCTCTCATCGGCGCCCATCTCGGTGTCCGTCTGGCAAAGGAACACTCCTACGTCGACTGGTCACAGCGCCCGCTGCCCCACGACTGGCTGGCCTACGCCGCTCTCGACGTCGAACTGCTCATCCAGCTGCGCGACATCCTCGAACAGAAGCTGCGCGAAGCCGACAAATGGGAAATAGCGCAGCAGGAATTCGCACACGCCGCGAAGTTCACCCCGAAGGTCTACCCGGAGCCGTGGCGACGCGTCCACGGCCTGGGCGCTGTCAAAAGCCGTCGCGGTCTGGGGCGCGTTCGCGCCATGTGGGCGGTTCGCGATGACCTTGCCGAACAGCGCGATGTGGCTCCGGGCCGGATCATCGCGGATCGGACCATGGTGCAGGCAGCCGGGGCCCAGATCCGCTCCTCCAAGGAGCTTCTGCGCCTGCCCGGTCGCGGACGGCCAACACCCGCGGACGCGCGCGAGCTCTTCAGCGCAGTACAGGCATGCAACAGACTGCCCGAGGACATGATGCCGACGGTGCGCGATCCGCACAAGTCCACCCCGCGAATGACGCGGGAACAGCGGGACGTCGCAAAGGAACTTCTGTCGCACATGAAGAGCGCCGTCAACGCGCGGTCCGAAGAACTCAATGTTCCACACGATCTGCTCATTGCCCCGGCTGTGGTCCGTGAGCTCTCAGCGCGCGCCGCTCTCGGCGGCAAGCACCCGGCGGATATCGACGCACTCGAGGAGTTTCTGCGACAGCGCAGCGTCCGCGAATGGCAGATTGCCGAAGCCGCGCCCGCGCTGTGCCGCGTGATCGACAAACACCGCGGCGTCAGTGGCTAGGCTCCCCAACACGCCCCCACAGCACTCTGCCGCCTATCAGCTCAGAGCTCGGTGGGCTTCAGAGCCGGCTTACGTCAGCGGGCTTCGCGCAGGTGGCGCTGAGAAGTCGGAAGCATGCGCAGAATGTCGTCCACCATGTCCTGTACGTCCATACCGGCGTGGGACAGAACTTCTTCCCGCGTTCCCTGCGGCAGGAACTCATCCGGCACGCCGAGTTCGACGACGCCCGTGCGCGAACGGTCCTCCCGCAGCTCCTGTCGGATCTGCGATCCGATTCCGCCGATCTTAATGCCGTCCTCAATCACCGCCACAAGGCTGAATTCAGCGCCTCGCTCGATGACAGACGGCGGGACCGGCAGCACCCAGCGGGGATCGACGACCATGGCGCCGATGCCGCGCGAGGCAAGTTCTTCACGCACTGCCAAAGCCCGGTCTGCAAGCGCTCCCACCGACACGATGAGAACATCCGCACTGCAGTCATCGGGCACATCGGCCAGCACGTCAACCCCGTCCTCGGTGCGGCGCAGCGCTTCGAATTCGCGTCCGACCTTGCCGCGGGAGAACCGCACAACAGTCGGGGCATCATCCACCTGGACGGCTTCACGCAGCTCTTCAACCAAACGCGTGGCATCCCGGGGCGCAGCCAGCTGCAGGCCGGGCACGATCCGCAGCATCGCCATATCCCACACGCCGTGGTGGCTTGCCCCGTCCGGCCCGGTCACTCCGGCACGGTCGAGAACAAAGGTCACACCCTGCTTGTGGAGCGCAACGTCCATGAGCACCTGATCGAATGCTCGGTTGAGGAACGTGGCATACAGGCAGACCACGGGATGCAGTCCCCCGTAGGACAGTCCGGCAGCTGAGGCAACGGCGTGCTGTTCGGCAATCCCCACGTCGAAAACGCGGTCGGGAAATTCGTCAGCGAACTCTTTTAGACCAACCGGCTGCAGCATTGCGGCGGTGATGGCGACGACGTCCTCTCGTTTGCGGGCAATCTCCACAATCTCTTTGCCGAACACCTCGGTCCACGATGTGCCGACAGTCGGCTTGGCCTTGCCCGTCGACGGGTCGATGACGCCGACGGCGTGAAACTGGTCCGCATCGTCGTTGTAGGCCGGCGCGTAGCCGTGGCCCTTCTGTGTGAGCGCGTGCACGATGACAGGACCGGCATCGTACTGCTTGGCCAAAGTCAGCGCCCGCTGGAGGGCTTCGAGATCGTGACCGTCAACCGGGCCGATGTACTTGATGCCCAGCTCGTCGAACATACCGGCCTGCGATGACGGAGTGGTCACCATGTCCTTCAGGCCCTTTTTCACCCCGTGCATAGCCGAGTAGGCGTAGCGGCCGGGAATGCCGCCCTCCTGCAGCCGCTCTTTGCCCCAGGACAGAATCTTTTCGTAGCTGGATGACGTGCGCAGTGAGTCCAGGTGTGACGCGAAGCCGCCGACAGTCGGAGCGTAGGAGCGCCCGTTGTCGTTGACGACGATGACCATCTTCCGCGGCGGGGTCGATTCGTCCGCCGCAATCGTGTTGAGCGCTTCCCAGGCCAGACCGCCCGTCAGTGCACCGTCGCCGACGACGGTGACAACGTGCCGATCGTTATTGCCCCGCAGCTGATTCGCCTTGGCAATGCCATCAGCCCAGGACAGCGCGGCCGAAGCGTGCGAGTTCTCAATGACGTCGTGCTGGCTCTCTTCCCGCGAGGGATAGCCGGACATACCGCCCCACTGGCGCAGCGTATCGAAACCGGCGCGCCTGCCGGTGAGCAGCTTGTGGACGTAGGACTGGTGTCCTACATCGAACAGCACGGTGTCGCGCGGAGATTCGAACACGCGGTGAATGGCCATGGTGAGTTCGACAACGCCCAGATTGGGGCCCAAATGCCCGCCGACGGCAGAGACTTTCGAAATCAGTTCGTCACGGATCTCTTTGGCCAGAACGTCACATTCGGCGTCGCTGAGTTTCCGCAGATCATCAGGGCCGCCGAGCCCCTCAAGGAAAGTCACCGCGTGGTCCTCCAGTGCGTGTAGGTTTCAACGCTTCAGTCTAACCGTCTGCAGAAAATGACAGAAACCGCCCACCTTCGGCGTTCAATGGGCGTAGCCTGTTCCACATCCGTATTGCCGACTCGAGGTAGGTGCCCGTGAGCACACCAGCATCATCTGCAAACAGACGTTCTCAGACGAACGCCAAGACCATCATCGGCACGAGCGTGGGCAATGCTCTCGAGTGGTACGACTGGAACGTCTACGCCAGCTTCGCCGTATACCTGTCAAGCCAGCTGTTCGACAGCGCAAACCCGCAGTCGGCCTTTTTGGAGACCATGGCGGTCTTCGCAGTCGGCTTCGTCGCAAGGCCCTTCGGCGGTGTTGTCTTCGGATGGATCGGCGACAGGATCGGACGCAAGCACGCGCTCACCCTCTCAGTGATCGCAGCCTCCGGCGGATCCCTGCTCATAGCGGTCTGCCCAAGCTACGAACAAATCGGCTGGCTTGCCTCGGCTCTGCTCCTTGTGGCCCGACTCATTCAGGGTCTGGCCCACGGCGGTGAGCTCCCAGCCGCGCAGACCTACCTTGCCGAACAGGCACCTCGTGAACATCGCGGCCTGTACTCTTCGAGCATCTACGTGTCCGGCACCTGCGGCCAGCTGCTCGGCCTGGCACTGGGCTTGACCCTGCAGGCAACACTGTCACCGGAGGCGATGAGCGCCTGGGGTTGGCGCATCCCCTTTGCTCTCGGCGCCGTCCTCGGAGTTGTGGCACTGTGGATTCGCCGCTACATGGAAGAATCCGAAGTCTTCGAAGAGCAGCGCCGAAAGGTACAGGAACAGCCCACACCCGAACTGTCGAAGAACGTCTTCATCGAAGTGCTCAAGAACTGGCCTATCGGCCTGCGCGTCATCGGCATGACGGCCGGGCTGACGGTGTCCTACTACATCTGGTCGGTCACCATTGCCTCAATTTCGCACAAGTCCTTCGGGTTTACGGAACAGCAGGGCTTCGTTGCAGGTCTTATCGGGAACATCGTCTTCTGCTTCGCGCTGCCGGTGTGGGGCTGGCTGTCAGACAAGTGGGGACGCAAACCCACCATGCTCATCGGCCTGGGCGGAAGCGCGCTTCTGTACTTTCCGGCGATCGGCGTGATCTCCACGGGATCGTTCCCACTGCTGGTTGCCGCTGTGTGCACGCAGCTGATTCTGCTGGCAGGGTTCCTTTCGCACGCGCCGGCCACCTACGCCGAGATGTTCCCCACCGCTCAGCGCACAGCTGGGTTCGGCATCCCCTACGCCGTGGCGATTGCAGCCTTCGGCGGCACCGCCGGAATGATTCTCACAGCCGTCGGCAGCGCTTGGATATTCGGCGCATACTCGGTGTTTCTGCTGATCGCCTCGTGCGTCACAATTGCCACCATGAAGGAAACCTCGGGCTCTGACCTCAGCCACTGATCAGGCCAAGATCCGAACCAGTCCGCTTTCCAACATGGCGTCGAGTTCGGCCGGCTCCGTGCCGGGGCTGTTGATGTAGTCAAGGGTCAGGCCGTTGACCAGCGCGGTGACCAAACGCGCCGCGAGCGACACATCAAGATCCGCACGGAGCTCGCCGGACTCAACACCCGAGGCGAACGCCTCTTCCAGCTTCTCCCGGAAGCTGTCGAGTTCCCGCCGATACAGTTCAGCCAGCCACGGCCGGGTTGAGGCTGCCGCCCCGAAGGCGACCCACGCCAGCGCGTCTTCCCTCTGTTCCGGGCCTATCGGCAGCAGCTCACGCAGAGGGCTGCGCTTGCTGCTCACGTCCCGATCAGCAGCGAGCACTCGCGCGTCCTGGCGCTGCACGGAACGCTGAAAGGCGGCCTGGAGCAGCCGTTGGCGGCTGGGAAAGTGATACTGCACCGCTCCCGGAGACATCCCGGCTGCGGCAGCGGCCGAGCGGACACTGACAACATCAAAGCCGCGCTCGGCGATCACCGTAATCGCCGCGTCCGCGATAGCAGCCTGAGCATCGGAGAAAGAAGCAGATCCAGTCACTCCAGCACCTTATCAATACACTTGTATCGACTATGTGATACAAGTGTATTGATCCGTTCCTCGAAGACTGCTGGAGAACACCCGTGGATCTGCTTTTGCTCATCGGCCTCGCACTCTTAGACAGCCTCAGCCTGGGAACCCTCGTCATTCCCGTAGCCCTTGCCATTCGCCAGCAACGCGTCGAACTCAGACCACAGGCGCTGTACTTCCTCACCGTCTGCAGCGCCTATTTCGCTCTCGGCGCTGTGCTGCTCTTCGGCATGGAAACGCTGCTGGACGCGCTGACCGACATTCTGCACACGCCGCCCGCTCTCTGGGCACGCCTCGTGATCGGCGCCGGACTGGCAGTTTTCGGGATCTTTGCGAAAAACCCGAAGAAGCGCAGCCCAGAGGAAATAGCCGACCAGCCCGCACCGAAATCGCCTTCGCCGTGGGCGGTGATTGTGCTGGGTCTCAGCGCCGCGGCCGCGGAGGCTGGCACAATGGTGCCCTATCTGGCCGCCATAGGAATCATGGGCAATATGAGCCAACCGTGGCCAGTCCGCTTGGCAATTCTTGCCGGCTACTGCTTCATCATGATCGCACCGGCGCTCGTGATTCTCACTGCCATCGCCATATGGGGTCCGCGCGTCTTTCCTCGCGTTCGGCGTCTTCTGGCGACTTTCGAATACGAAGCGAAGGTCACACTCCTGTGGATCGCTGCAATCATCGGGATCCACTGGGCAGTGACGGCCGCAGTGCAGATCTTCTCTCACTGACAAGCGGACACAGAAAAGCGGGCCGGATCAATTGATCCGGCCCGCTTCAGCGCTGCCTTACGGCCTCAGCGAATCTTCAGTGCGTCACTTCACGAGCGAGCGAAGGACGTACTGGAGGATGCCGCCGTTGCGGTAGTAGTCGGCTTCACCGGGTGTGTCGATGCGCAGGACCGCATCGAATTCGACGGTTTCGCCGTTTTCCTTGGTCGCGGTGACCTTGAGCGTCTTCGGCGTAACACCTTCGTTGAGCTGTTCAACACCGGAGATTGCGAAGGTTTCGGTGCCGTCCAGACCCAGCGTGTCAGCGCTTTCACCCGCTGGGAACTGCATGGGCAGAACACCCATGCCGATGAGGTTCGAACGGTGGATGCGCTCGAAGCTCTCAGCGATGACAGCTGCAACGCCGAGCAGCTTGGTGCCCTTTGCAGCCCAGTCACGCGAAGAGCCGGAACCGTATTCCTTACCGCCGAGGACGACCAGCGGAGTGCCGGCTGCCTGGTAGTTCACAGCGGCGTCGTAGATGGTGGTCTGCGGACCGCCCTCCTGGGTGAAGTCGCGGGTGAATCCGCCCTGAACACCGTCGAGCAGCAGGTTCTGCAGACGGATGTTGGCAAACGTACCGCGGATCATCACTTCGTGGTTGCCGCGGCGCGAACCGTAGGAGTTGAAGTCCTTGCGCTCGACACCGTGCTCGGTGAGGTATTTGCCGGCCGGGGTGTCGGCCTTGAAGGAACCTGCCGGCGAAATGTGGTCGGTGGTGACCGAGTCGCCGAGCTTGGCGAGCACGCGGGCACCTTCGATGTCCTTGACCGGTGCCGGTTCGAGTTCCATGCCCTCGAAGTACGGGGGCTTGCGGACGTAGGTCGATTCGTCATCCCATTCGAAGACGGAACCGGACGGAGTGTCGAGCTTCTGCCAGCGCTCGTCGCCGTCGAAGATGGTGCCGTACTCGGACTTGTAGGCCTCGGTCGAAATCGAAGAGTCGATGACGCTTTCGACTTCTTCCGGCGAAGGCCAGATGTCCTTGAGGAATACGTCGTTTCCATCCTGGTCCTGGCCCAGCGGCTGGTTTTCGAAATCGAAGTCCATGGTTCCAGCCAAGGCGTATGCGATGACCAGAGGCGGCGAAGCCAGGTAGTTCATCTTGACGTCCGGGCTGATGCGGCCTTCGAAGTTGCGGTTGCCCGACAGGACTGCGGTGACCGAAAGGTCGTTGTCCTGGATGGCCTGGGAGATCTCGGATTCCAGCGGGCCGGAGTTGCCGATGCAGGTGGTGCAGCCGTAGCCGACGATGAAGAAGTTCAGCGCCTCGAGGTCTTCGATGAGGCCGGCCTTCGTGTAGTAGTCGGTGACGACCTTCGAACCGGGGGCGATCGAGGTCTTGACCCACGGCTTGGAGTTCAGACCCTTCTTGCGGGCGTTGCGCGCCAGCAGACCGGCAGCCATCATGACCGACGGGTTCGAGGTGTTGGTGCACGAGGTGATCGACGCGATGGCAACCGCACCGTTCTTGAGTTCGAACTCGCGGCCGTCTCCCATCGAAACGTCGACGGACTTCTGCTCTTCACCAGGCTGAGCGTAGTTGTGGATGTCCTTGGCGAACTGAGCCTTGGCATCAGCCAGCTCGATGCGGTCCTGCGGACGCTTGGGACCGGAGATCGACGGAACGACGGTCGACAGGTCGAGTTCGAGGTATTCGGAGTACTCGACTTCGTTCGACGGGTCGTGCCACAGGCCCTGTTCCTTGGCGTACTTTTCGACCAGGTTGATCTGCTCTTCCGAACGGCCGGTGAGCTTGAGGTAGTCGATCGTGACGTCGTCGATGGGGAACATGGCTGCCGTCGAACCGAATTCGGGGCTCATGTTGCCGATCGTGGCGCGGTTGGCCAGCGGAACGGCTCCGACGCCTTCGCCGTAGAACTCGACGAACTTGCCGACGACACCGTGCTGACGGAGCATGTCGGTGATCGTCAGGACGACGTCGGTTGCGGTCACGCCCGAGGGGATTTCGCCCTTGAGTTTGAAGCCGACGACGCGCGGGATGAGCATGGACACCGGCTGGCCGAGCATTGCCGCTTCGGCTTCAATGCCGCCCACACCCCAGCCGAGGACGCCGAGGCCGTTGACCATGGTGGTGTGGGAGTCGGTGCCGACCAGCGTGTCGGGGTATGCGCGGGTCACGCCGCCGACTTCGCGGGCCATGACGACGCGTGCCAGGTATTCGATGTTGACCTGGTGGACGATGCCCATGCCCGGGGGAACGACCTTAAAGTCATCGAATGCGGTCTGACCCCAGCGCAGGAACTGGTAGCGCTCACCGTTGCGCTGGTATTCGATGTCCATGTTGCGCTCGATGGCGTCTGCGGTGCCGAAGGAGTCGATCTGGACCGAGTGGTCGATGACGAGCTCTGCGGGAGCCAACGGGTTGATGTCATCGGGGTTGCCGCCGAGTTCTTTAACGGCTTCGCGCATGGTCGCGAGGTCGACGATGCAGGGAACACCGGTGAAGTCCTGCATGACGACGCGCGCCGGCGTGAACTGGATTTCAACGCTCGGCTCGGCCTTGGGATCCCACGAGGCGAGCGCCTTGATGTGGTCCTCGGTGATGTTGGCACCGTCTTCGGTGCGGAGCAGGTTCTCCAGCAGGACCTTGAGGCTGAACGGAAGCTTGTCCGCACCATCGACCGCGCTGAGGCGGTAGATCTCGTAGGACTTGTCTCCGACCTCAAGAGTGCCCTTGGACTTGAAACTGTCGACGTTGCTCAAGTGACTCTCCTGTTCGTTCGCTCTCGATACTCTGCGCCCGGCCCAGCTTCATCCGGACTCGAATTAGGCAACATTAACGTTGTGCAAAGTATCTTGACGTCAAGATAAATCTTATCGCATCGCCACAGTGTTCTCCACCACCGGGGCGGGGCTGTCGCGCCTGGTCTCAGCGGGAGAATACGGCGGTGAACTCGGTGTGCTTCGTCAGCGGGAACGCGTCCCACCCCTCCAGGCGCACAAGCTCAAATCCGCCGTCGAGAAGACCGCGTGCGTCACGCGCGAACGTCCCGGCGTCACAGCTGACATAGACGACCTTTTCCGCCGCCGAGGCGCCGATCATGTTGACGACATCTTCTCCGGCACCGGCTCGCGGCGGGTCGAGCACGACGGTGTCCGCTGCCGGCAGCATGCCCAGCTTTTCAATGCGCCCGACTTCGAACTTCGCCGGCAGGCCCTCCGCATTGGCTCTGGCGGACTGAATCGCCCCCTGCGATCCTTCGATCCCGGTGACCTTGACCCCCGACAGAGCGAGGAACACCGAGAACAGTCCGGCACCGCAGTAGAGATCAAGTGCCCTATCGGGGCTGCCCGCGAATTCGACGACCTTCGCCGAAAGGACATCTGCTGCTTCGACGTGCACCTGCCAGAAGCCATCGGCGTCCAGCCCGAAGCGCTGGCCGCGGACCTCTTCGCGCACCCGCCCAGTACCTGCAAGAATCTGCGGGGGTGCTGGGCGGCCGCGATTGCGCTTGCCCTCTGTGCGCAGCAGAACAGACCAGCCGCCAGGCTGTGCGGCAGCGATCTCTTTGAGTCGGCTGAGCACAGCGCCCTTCGGTGCTCCCACGGCGATGATCGCACCGCCTGAAGCCGAAGCGACGAGCTCCAGCCGCGACAGACCCGGCAGGGTCTGCAGGTGCAGGCCCAGGTCATTGAGCTCTGGGACAGCCAGCGGAATGCGGGATACGGGAACAACCCGGTGCGATCCCCCGGCTCGCAGACCAGGCTGGCCGTCTGACCCCACAGCAAGCTGAACCCGGGTGCGCCAATCCATTCCGGAGCCCCCATCCGCTTCGCGCGGCAGCGGGCTGACCCGCAGGTCCCATTCGATGCCGCCGATCCTTTCCAGCTGCTGCCGAGCGGCTTCGGCTTTGAGCCTGCGCGAATACGCAAGATCGACAGCGGCGAACTCCGTCCCGCCGACTCCTGCGGCACCGCAGGCGGCCAGCCTGTCGGGAACGCGATGAGCCGAAGGCTCGAGAACCGAGACGACCCGAGCGCGAGCAAAGCGCTTCTTCACCTGAGTCAGCTCCACCTCGACGGTTTCGCCGGGCAGCGCACCGTCGACGAAGACGACCCCATCTTCGGTGCGGGCAGCGGCCGCTGCTCCGGCGGCAGGCGCATCGGGCACGAGGACACGGCGGTCACCGACCGCTGGACGCTGGCTGGTCATTTCTTCATCCTGATGTCAGACAGTTCGATCTTGCCCTCCGCACTCTCCAGCACAACCTGGTTGCGGTTGAAGGACTCCAAACGCCACGGCACGGTCGCAACGACGACACCGGGCAGAAAGGCCAGGAAGGACTTCAGCCGCAGAACCGTCTGATTGTGCAGCAGCGACTCCCACCAGCGGCCCACGATGAACTGGGGAATGTAGACGATGATGAGGTCCTGGGGGTGGCGCCGGCGCAGCGTCGTCACGTGCCGCATGATCGGACGGATGAGTTCGCGAAACGGCGAATCGATGATAGTCAGCGGAACTGTCAGCTCCATCGCGTCCCACTGCTTTTGGATTTCATCGACCGCATCGGCGTTGACCGCAACCGTAAGAGCCTCCAGCTGAGTGGGACGACTGGCGCGGGCATAGGCAACCGAGCGCAGAGCGGGCTTGTTGATGCTCGTGACGATGACGACCGCGCGGGTGCCTGCTGGAAGACGGCGCACATCGGTGTCTTCAGGATCGACGCGCAGATCCCGGTTGACAGTCGAATAGTGGCGGAAGATGCCGCCCATGACGGCGTAGAGCACGAGCATCGCCACGAGCGCCATCCACACCCCGCCGACGAACTTCGTGATGATGACCACCACGAGCACCGTCAGCCCCAGAATCGCTCCGATGAACCCGACAACACGCGCAATGAGCATTTTGGTGCGCTTCGGTCCGGAAACGGTGCGCCGAAGAATGTGATTCCAGTGGCGGACCATGGCCAGCTGCCCCAGAGAGAACGACAGGAACACGCCCACCAGATACAGCTCGATGAGCTTCGTGGGCTGAGCGTCCGTGATCAGGATGATGAGCACGGATGCGCACGCCAGCACCAGAATGCCGTTGGAGAACGTCATGCGGTCCCCGCGGGTGGCCATCTGCTTGGGAAGCAGCTCGTCGCGAGCCAAGCGCGAAGCCAGAACGGGAAATCCCTCAATCGCAGTGTTCGCCGCCACCAGGAGGATGAGCGCAGACACAACGATGACAACTGCGGTGAGAATCGGCGAAAAGGAGAAGACGGCTTCGGCCATCTGCCCCACCACGGGGTGCTGCACGTAGTCCGGCCCAACGCTGTGACCGTCCACAAAAAGCTGCGCTTCCGGATCGATCGCGTATTTGATGCCCAGCGCCGAGGCCAGCCACATGAGCCCCACGAGCATCGTCGCCGACAGCGCTCCGGTGATGAGCAGCGTATTGCCGGCGTTGCGCCCGCGCGGCTGGCGGAACTTCGCAGCTGCAGACGCCACCGTTTCGATGCCGGCGACAGCCACGGCCCCGGAAGAAAAGGCCCGCAGCACAATGAAAACCGCTGCCAGACCCTGCATCGCGGTATCCACACCGGCCAGCGGCTCCAGAGTGAACCCGGCGGTTTCAGCCTGCGGAAGATCGCCCGCCAACATCCGCCCGAAGCCCACGGCCAGCATGATGAAGACAAGCGCAATGAACGTGTACGTCGGCACCGCCATGAGGGTCCGGCCCCCCTTCCAGCCGCGCAGGCCGAACAGCGACACCGTGACCACCCCAGCAAGCGCAATGAGCACCGTGTAGCTGCGCAGCGGCGGTATGAGCTGAGCGACGAAGCCGGAGAACACCGCCATCGACACCGACAGTGTGAGGACGAAGTCAACAAGCAGGGCGGCGGCCACGAGGCGAGCCGGACGCGCTCCGAGGTTCTGGGCTACAACCGAGTAGTCGCCGCCTGCCGGATAGGCGCGCAGCGTCAGCCGGAAGCACAGCACCATGATGAGGGTGACAGCGCCGACGGCAAGGCCGATCCACGGCGAAATGGTGATCGCCACGATCCCCGATGTCGACAGGGCAAGCAGTATCTCGTCCGGTGCGTAGGTAACCGACGACAGCATGTCCGAAGCGAAAACCGGCATTGCGAGGCGCTTTGGGAGCGCTTCGCGTCTAAAGTGGTCACTGCGAAACGGCCGTCCAACGACTGCGCGCTTGAGCGCATAGGTAAAACTGCTTGCCACGGCCCCCATGGTAGTCAAATGCGAAGAAGGCGAAGGCCGTGCACTTTGTGATTATGGGCTGCGGGCGCGTCGGCGCGCTCTTGGCCAGAACGCTCGACCGTCGCGGACACACGGTCGCTGTCATCGACCAGGATCCCGATGCATTCCTCAAGCTCGGACCGGATTTCGCCGGTTCGACCATCACCGGCGTCGGCTTTGACCGCGATGTCCTCAAACGCGCCAGAGTGGACGGCGCCTATGCCTTCGCCGCGGTGTCCTCTGGCGACAATTCGAATATCTTGGCCGCGCGCGTCGCCCGCGAAACCTTCGGCGTGAAGAACATCGCCGCGCGCATCTACGACCCCAAACGAGCACAGATCTTCGAACGGCTGGGCGTGCCGACCGTGGCGACAGTCCGGTGGACGGCCGAGCAGATGATGCGCCGGCTGATCCCCCAGGGGTCCGTCAACGAGTACCGCGATCCTTCCGGGCAGATCGGCCTGTCAGAAGTGCATGTCCACCCGGCGTGGGTATCGCACTCCGTTCTCGAAATTGAAGAGGCCGTGCCGGGCCGCGTGGGATTCATCACCCGTTCGGGAGAGGGCATTCTTCCGCAGAGGGACACACTCCTCCAGGAAGGCGACCTGGTGCACATCATGTCGCGGATGGACGACCTCGACGACATTGAGCGGATTCTGGACGCACCCCCGGCACAGCCGTACAGACAGCAGGACTGAGAGGAATCACCATGAAGGTCGTCATCGCCGGAGCCGGTTCGGTGGGCAATTCAGTCGCCCGCGAGCTTTTGGAGAACGGACACACCGTCCTGCTCATCGACAAGGACAAGAACGCCATTCGCAGAGATCTCGTACCCGGCGCTCAGTGGCTTCTGTCGGATGCGTGTGAACCCGACGGTCTGGCCGAGGCCAATCTCGACTACGCCGATGTCGTCGTCGCAGCGACCGGTGATGACAAGACGAACCTGGTTCTCAGCCTGCTGGCCAAAACCGAGTTCGGTGTCCCCCGCACTGTCAGCCGAGTCAACAACCCTCGCAACGAATGGCTGTTCGACGACAGCTGGGGCGTCGATGTTGCCGTCTCCACCCCTCGTCTGCTCACAGCGCTGGTAGAGGAGGCAGTTGAGGTCGGCGGCCTGGTGCAGCTGATGAACCTGCAGCGCGGCGGTGCTTCGCTGGTCGAGGTGACGCTGCACGAAACCGCCGCCATCGCCGGTCAGCGCGTCGGCGACACTTCGTGGCCGGCGGACACTGTGCTCGTCGCCCTTGTCCGGCAGGGCCGCGCCTTCGCTCCCGACGCCGATGATTCGCTCATCGCCGGCGACGAACTGTACTTCTTGACCCTGCCGGAGCTGCATTTGCAGCTGACGGCTATGACTCGCTGATCAGCGAACTGCGCTCAGCGGCACCCTGCGCAACAGGGTGTAGGCAGGGCTGAGGGTGACCATTTCGCCGCCCAGCAGGCAGAACTTGCCGTGCACTGCCACTGGGCGGCCCGGCAGCAGCCCTGAGACTTCCCGCACACCCAGGAATCGCACGCGCACCTCGCCGGTATCGTCAGAGACAATGCAGTCGAACGTCGGGTTCGCTCCGTGCGCCGACCGTGTGATTGATCGGATTGTTCCCGCCACGGACGCGGTGTCGCGGTCGGCGATCTCGCTGATCGGCACACAGGTCCGGGTCAAGCGCGACAGTTCGGCCACACGAGCCGAACGGGCCGCGCAGTCAGCGGACTTCGGCAATTGTCGGACCCGGATTGAGCGGATCGCCGCCGTCTGATTCTTCCGCCTGAGGCTGTGCGTTCGGCGGGGTGAGCATCAGAAGCTCACGCGGAGGCCGCGCTTCTTCACCGCGATCGACGATGACGCCGCGCAGAACCGCGCGAAGCTCTTCGCGCGCTGGGCTTTCCTCTACTGCGGCGTTCGTCAGAGCTGCCCGGAGGAACCAGCGAGGCCCGTCAATGCCGATGAAGTGCACCGGGCGCAGAGAGGACGCGTCTTCTCCTTCGTGGTTGACCGGCACTTTTGCGTGCAGCTCCATGCCGAAGTTTGTGTAGCGCTCGGCCGCCACGCCGCCGGCCTGCTTGATGTTGTCCGCTGTCAGTGAGCGCACATCACTCCACAGGCCCTCCGCCTTAGAAGCGGCAAAGGCCTGCAGCTGCAGGTTTCCGCCTTTGTGTGCCAGTGTCACTGCGACGACTTCACGCGTGTCCTCCGTCTGCTCCAACTGCACCTGCATCTGGTCGTACACGGGGATTTTGAGGGCACCGAGGTCCAGGCGGTCGACGTCCGAGGCCTTTTCGGACGAGTCCCACGGGCCGTTCTGGGCGCGGTCGCGCGGTCCTTCTTTCGCTTTGAAGTCGTCATCGGCATCGGCTTCAGCCGCTTCGTCAGCGGCGGCGCTCCTCCTGCTGACCGGCTCTTCAATCTGTTCGTCTGTCGGCTTGGCCTTGCGAAAACGGCTGAAGAATGACATCTACTGCTCCTCGTTGTGGGTGAATCCGCCGGTCGATCCGAAACCGGAGCTGCCCCGGTCGGTTGATGACAGGGTATCGACAATTTCGAACTCTGCCCGGCAGACCTCTTGGATGACGAGCTGGGCAATCCGGTCGCCGCGCGAAATCGCTGCGGACGTATCGGGGTCGAGGTTGACCAGCGGCACCTGGATTTCGCCGCGGTAGCCCGCATCGACAGTTCCCGGCGCATTGATGACAGTCACGCCCGCTTTGGATGACAGTCCCGACCGGGGGTGAATGAATCCCGCATATCCTTCCGGGATCGCCAGGGCAATGCCAGTCGGCACGCGGCGGCGCTCCCCCGGCTGCAGCACGAAATCTTCGGCGGCGATCAGATCGCAGCCGGCATCACCGGAGTGCTCATAGCCGGGCAGAGGAAGGCCCGGATCAAGAACCTTGAGCTGGACGGGAACGATATTGGCAACCACGGGCAGGACTCTAGTGCTTAGCGCCTGCCGATGCCACCTCGGGAAGCGGCCTGACGAACCGCGCAGCAGGCACATGGGACAATGGTGCGCATGAACTCCCCCGCGTCTGCGACGCACGGCGTCGCCTATGTCGAGAAGCTCTCGCCCACGATCACGTGGTGGTTTGTAGGGCTGTTCCTTTCGTCGATGACCGCCGCCATGGTCTACCCCGTGTGGCACATCGGAGCAATAGTGGTGCCCGCCGTCGTGTTCGCACTCGCCGCCTTCTGGCTGGTGTCAATGGGAGCGAAGATCCTCGTGACCGACACGCACTTCTATGCGGGTCGAGCTCATATTGAGCGAAGCTACATCACCGAAGTCGAGCCGCTGGACTCCGACGCCGCCTTCCAGGCCCGCGGACCGCAGCTTGATGCCCGTGCTTTTCTTATGATCCGCCCGTGGGTCAAACAGGCCGTCAGGGTGCACATCAACGACCCCGCAGACCCGACACCGTACTGGGTTGTGTCAACCAAACGGCCCGCGGCTTTGGCACGAGCGCTGAGCTCCTGAGCATCCGAAAGCCGGGCAGACGACAGCGGGGCTGAGAACAGATCTGTTCTCAGCCCCGCTGTCGTCTGCATTGCTGTCAGCGTACGGGTGTGCTCAGCCTGCGCAGTCCGAGCAGATCAGAACGCCGTCGTTGTCTTCTGCCAACTGCGAGCGGTGGCGAACCAAGAAACACTCCATGCAGGTGAATTCGTCGTTCTGGCGCGGAAGAACACGAACTGAGAGCTCTTCGTTTGAAAGGTCAGCCCCCGGCAGCTCGAAATCTTCGGCTGCCGCCGTTTCGTCTTCATCTACCTGGCTGGCCTGCGCCTGATTGCGCTGCGCTTTGAGCTCCTCGATGGAGTCAGCGCTGATCTCGTCATCCTGCTTTCGCGGGGCGTCGTAGTCGGTTGCCATTTGTACTGGTCACACTCCGGCGGCGTCTGGTTGAGGTCTGTGAATGACCCGGCTCATGTGCAGGTCATCCCGAATAATGCACCCTCATTCGCTTTTGCGCAACTGCCGCGCAGGTGGTTCCTGTTATTTTTCCCCACTTTGATAGTTTGGAGCTCACACAGCATCGCGTTCATGTTGAGTTCATGCAGAATGCCGATGATGCTTGTGTTTGAGAAGGGAGGCCCCATGTCAGGTTTTGCTGAAGGGCTCGACAACAAAGTCGGGCTTCTGCGCGAACAGCTCGCACAAGCCAGGGAAGCTGGCGACGAGTTCCGCGAACAGGCCCTGATCGAAGAGCTGAGCGATACTGTGAACATCGCCGGCGAAAACGATCTCGACACGTCAGAGCTGAAGAAGGTCCTCGCTGCAGAGACCGGCACGATACCGGTTATAGACGAACCAGAGGACTGACGTCCTCGAAGGCGAAAGGGGCGGCCCTGGCCGCCCCTTTTTCGGCGCTCGCACGCAGGCGTGAACTCTCAGCGCCGCGAATATGCCCGGGCCGTGATCATCCAGCCCAGTTCGGCATAGTCGGCTTGTCGACCCGACCTCGGCAGCAGTCGACGGCACAGGCACCGGAACCGCAGATCAGCGGACCTTCTTCCGTTACGGCCGGTGCGCTGACCTCCTCACCGCGAACCTGCGCCGCACGTTCCAGAATGAGATCGACGAGACCGCTGACGAACACCGGATCAGTGCCGACGGTTGCGGCTCGAACAAATGCGAGGCCGTGCTTTTCAGCAGTTTCCTTCGCTTCTGTGTCGAGGTCGTAGACGACCTCCATGTGGTCCGACACAAAGCCGATCGGAACCACGACAACACCGGTCACACCGTCTTCGGCGAGTTCGTCCATGCGGTCGTTGATGTCCGGCTGCGACCACGGAATGTGGGCGGGACCGGATTCCGAACAGAACACGAGCTCCTGCGGAAGCGGCTGTTCACCTCCCAGCTGTGATGCGACATAGTCCATGAGCTGCCGGTGCTGAGCTTCATAGCCGATCGTGCGGACTTCCGAGGCCGCCTGCATGGTGTCGGGAATTGAGTGCGTGACGTACAGAAGTCGATGCTTGTCAGGATCGAGGCCGCCGACTTTCTGTGCGAACTCGGCGAGGGCCTCGCGCACAATCTTCACCTGGGTGTCAGCAAAGCCCGGGTGGTTGTAGTACTGGCGGATCTTGTCGATCTCGACATCGGTTCCTTCGTCGGCGAGCGTTTGGCTGGCCTTGGCGAAGTCTTCGCGGTACTGGCGATCCGATGAGTAGCTGGAGTAGGCCGATGTTGTCACGGCGATGAACCGGGAGTCTCCCGCCTGGGCGCGCTCACGCAGGACGTCTTGAAGGTACGGGTCCCAGTTGCGGTTGCCCCACACCACGGGAGCGTCTATTCCGCGGGCGCGGACTTCCTTCTGCAGAGCTTCGAGCAGGGCGATGTTCTGTTCGTTGATCGGCGATTTGCCGCCGAAGGCGTAGTAGTGCTCACCCACCTCTTCGAGACGCTCTTCGGGGATGCCGCGACCGGCCGTGACGTTCTTGAGGAACGGAACGACTTCGTCAGCCTTGTTGGGTCCGCCGAAGGACATGAGGACGATCGAATCGAAGGGAGAAACCGAAGATGAGGTCATGTGCTGAGTCTACCGTGGCGCTTTCAGCGCTTGGCGGGTTGCCGCGGCTTGGCGACTCGCCGCGGCTGATCAGTCCATTCGGCGGCGCACCGTGAAACCATGGAACGGCTTAAGGAAGGTGTGATTCGAGTGACGGAACTGTCTTTTCACGCAGCCGATGCGTCCGGTGCGCTCGTTCTGCGCGATGCACAGGGAGGCGAATATCGGCTCCCCGTCGACGACGAACTTCTTGCCGCTGTACGCCGCCTGCGCACCCAGCAGGCGACCCGCACCTACGGCCGCGGCCAGCTGAGGCCCAAAGCCATTCAGGCGATGATCCGCTCCGGTATGACCGCAGAGGAAGTCGCAGATGCCACCGGCGGAGACCTCGACCATATCAGGGCCTTTGAGCAGCCTGTTCTGGCTGAGCGCCGCCACATCGCCCACAGTGCCGGCCAGAGTCCCGTCTACGAAGACGGCAGCCGTGATCACACTCCCCGCCCGCTGCGGGAGGTCGTCACGGAGCGTCTGGAGAAGCGCGGCGCTGACACCGACAACCTCGAGTGGGACGCGTGGAGGTCTGACGAGGGCGTGTGGAACGTCGAACTGGCGTTCAAAGTCCGAGGCACGCAGAAGACCGCGCGCTGGGAATACCGCGAGCGCAATGTCCACGCGGTCGATGACGATGCGCGCTGGCTGTCCGAAGCGGGGCCTGCTGATTCCGGCCCGATTCCCAACTTCGGCAGCCCCGACGAACGTGTTTTCAACTTCGAAGATCAAGATCGAACCCCGAAGTCCGCTGATCACCAGGCGGAAACCGGCAGAATTCTCGAAAGTCTGCGCCGACGCCGCGCCCGCACACAGGAAGCCGATGCGGCGCAGACGCCCACCGGCCTGCGCTCGGTGCCGACAATGCCGGAAACCGAACCCGACGGCGCGCACACGGCCCTGTCACGGCCGGAAGAAGCCGATGACGACTCCGTGCTCGCCGTGAACCCCCAGGGAGAGGAACCCGGTGACGCGCAGCCGTCGCTGCTGGACGAGCCGGGTGTTTTTGAAGGAGGAGACCCAGCCTCGGCTGCCGGGCACGATCACAAAGAGGCTAGGCGCGGGCGGTCTTCAGTCCCCAGCTGGGACGAGATCATGTTCGGCACGAAGCGCGACTGAGCTTGACAACACCTTTCAGCAGTGAACGCCGCAGGCCGGGTGCTCGCGGCGTTCACTGCTGTCTGCAGGCTTGTTTCTGCTGCGAGGCTACAGCCGCACGCGCAGATCCTCAGCTTCGACCCACCGCTGTTCGTGGGTCACCATGATGACAGCGCGATCGGTCAGGGTTGCCCGCAGGTCGCCCATGAGCGCTTCTGCGGTTTCGATGTCGAGGTGTGCGGTCGGTTCGTCAATGACAATCACATCAGCACCGGTCAGCAGGGTGCGGGCGATTGCGAGTCGGCCGCGCTGACCGCCGGAGAGGAATTCGCCGCCGGCGCCGATGACCGCGTCCAGGCCGCGTTCGCGCACGAGATCGTCCAGTCCCACTCGGCGCAGCGTCTCAAGCAGCTCGTCATCGCTTGGCCGGTCGTTGCGGTCGCGGGCAATGAGCAGATTCGCGCGCAGGCTCGAATTGAAGACGTGGGCTTCCTGCGGACACCAGGCGATTGTGCCTGCCAAGTCTTCCGGCCCGGCTTCGAGCAGATTCACCCCGTCTGCCGTGTACGTTCCCGTTTCAGGGTCAAGGAACCGCAGTATGACGGACACGAGCGTCGTTTTGCCCGAACCGGACGGCCCGGTGATCGTCGTCCAGCTGCCGCGGGCAATATCGGCGTCGACTCCGCTGAGAATCACCGGTCCGGTGGGCCAGGAGGCGCGAATGCCGCGCAGCTGCGCACTGCTAACCGAGCCCACGGGGTGGGGCATTCGGCCGTCACCCTCTTCCCCAGCACCGAGCTCCGGCACACGCTTCAGCACAGATGCCAGTGCCGGCCACTGCTGAACCGCCCGGAGGGAATCGAGGTAGGCGTCAATAAGGGCAAGGGGCACGAGCACGAGAATCGCCAGGGCTTCCGGCGAAATTGTGCCGGTGACAACCGCGGGACCGGCGATGATGAGCATCAGCGCACTCGAAGCTGACAGCAGGAACGTCACAATCGCCTCGCCGAGCCCTGACGACAGCAGGATCTGCTTCTCAAGGGCGCCCACCCGCTCGTCTTCGGCAATCACCTGATCAGCCGCTTCGCGGGCTTTGCCGTTGGCGATGAGATCCGTCTTCGCAGCAAGCAGTCGGGTGAGCTTGCCGAGCACACGAGCGCGGTGCTCCAGACGCTGCACACCGGCCCTGCGCTCTGCAATGAGCGCAGCGGCTGGGCCCGCAATGAGGGCAAGCACGAGAACTGCGCCCAGGGCCAGCGCCGCGGCGGGCAGGAATATCCAGAAGACCACGACGGCAGCCGCACCGATGATGAGTGCAACAATCGGCGGAACCACAACCCGCGGCGCTGAGTCGCGGATGTCATCGACATCAGAAACAAGCCTGCGCAGAGCGACATCGCTGCGGGCGACAGCGCGGTTGGCTGTTCCCTCGCGCGCAAAGATCTGCCACAGATGTCGGCGCACAGCGGCAAGCCTGCCCAGAATCGCCTGGTGCAGGTTGAGCTGGTGGGCGTAGGTGAGAACCGAACGACTCAGGCCGAAGAACCGGACCCCGACGATCGCCACGAGCAGATACATGATGGGCGGCTGAAAGGACGCATGAACAATGAGCCATGCGGAAACTGCCGTCAGTGCCGTTCCGGCTGCCACAGCGCCCACGGCCGACAGAACCCCCAGCCAAAAGCGCACTGTGGCAAAGCCAACCGCATCAGCAGCGCGCCTGAGCAGCTGCCACGTCGAAGCAGAGCGGATATCTTCTGCACTGCGGTCAAGGTCAGTGTGCCGCTGCGACTGGACCGGTTCGACTGCGGAAGAAGCCGCGCTGAAGCCTTGAGCCGCTTCGCCGATGTGCAGGCGCGTTCCCACTGCCATCAGCGCGGGATCGTGGCTTGCTGCGATGACCGAGCAGATCTCGCTGATTGTCTGCAGCTCCTGCCGGATGCGGGCTGCCGATGAGCCGTCGAGGTGAGCCGTCGGTTCGTCGACGATCAACAGCTGGGCACCTGAGTCCACCCGAGCAAAGGCGCGGGCCAAAGACAGTCTGCGTCCTTCCCCGGGGCTGAGAGCGTCGACGGCGGCAGAATCATCCACATGGAGAGCCGCGCGCTCTTTCAGGGCGGCGGTGTCAACATCATCACCGCCGAACAGGCGCAGCTCCTCGCCCACCGTCGAAGCGAAGAAGCGCGGACTCTGCGAGGCAAACGCAATCGAGTCCGGAACTCCCGCGAGGCTGCCCGTGACCGAGGTGCCCTCCCCCGGTCGCACAATGCCGGCCAGTACGCCCAGGAATGTTGACTTCCCGGCACCGGAAACCCCGGTCAGCACAGTCAGGCCGGAGCCGATCTCACCGGAGACCGGCGGCAGAGCAGCACAGTCCCCGTAAGCAGCCGACACCTCGGCAAAGCGGATTGGCCGTGCCGGAACATCAGCATCGTCACCGCGAGAGCCGAATACGACAGATGCTGGAGTGGCAAGCAGACTCCGAATCCTGTCGAACACTGCCAAGCCGTTTTCAGTGGAGTGAAATGCCGCCCCCAGCTGACGCAGAGGCAAGAACACCTCGGGAGCCAGCACCAGAGCGAACAGACCAGCACTGAGCTCCAGCGTGCCATTGACTAAGCGCACACCGATGAAAACGGCCACGAGAGCAACCGAGAGGGTTGAAATGAGCTCGAGAGCCAAGGCGGAAAGAAAAGCAACCTTCAGCGTCTGCATGGTGGTGCGCCGGTAGCTTTCGCTGATGCGCACAAGCGCCTCCGTCTGCGCGCGCACCCTCCCCAAGCCGACCAGCACCGGAAGGCCGCGCGCCAGTTCAACCAAATTGTCCGACAGACGGTCAAGAGACTTCAGCGCCTGCCCGACGCGCTCCTCTGTATAGCGGCCGATGAGGATCATGAACACCGGCACGAGCGGCAGGGTGATGACCAGCACGAGCGCCGAAACCCAATCAGCGAAGACAATGCGAACGATAACCGCAAACGGAATGACCGCAGACGCCGTCAGGGAGGGAAGAACACCCGTGAAATAGTCGTCGAGATCGTCCAGAGAGCGAGTAGCGGTCACAACGAGAGCGCCATCGTCAATATCAAGATCCCGACCGCCGGAACTCAGAGAACGACCGATGAGCTTCCGGCGCAGAGCCGTCTTGACGCCCACAGCGGCACGCGCCCCGGCGGCCCGCTGCGCCCACACGGCAGCCCCGCGCACCACAGCGCCCAGGACGCCCAGAAGAACAGCGAGCGAAACATCGCCGCCTGCCATAACCCCGGTGACGCCGCGGGCAGCGGCCTCGGCGATGAGCACAAGTCCCAGCGCCTTGGCCGCGGCCACACCCACAAGAACCCCAAGCGCCCGCCGGCCCGAGGGGACGGCGGACGCTGGAGCCCACGGTGAACTCACGCGTGGTGACTTGCTATCGCCACCGGCACGCTGTGTGCCGGAGGCAGGTGCTTTTCGTGAATCCGGCGGGCAAACACGCGATAGGAGTACACGGTGTAGCCCAGAACGATCGGCAGGAAGATCACCGTGACGATGAGCATCACGCCGAGCGTGTAATCCGACGAAGAAGCCGAAGTGACGGTCAGCGAGTGGGCGTCGTCGAGCGTCGACGGCAGCACTCGCGGATAGATGTTGACAAACAGGCTTGCCACACCGGCTGCGAGGAAGATGCCGTTGAACAGGAAAGCGCGCAGTTCGGTGTTCTCCCCGATGCTCACCCACGTAAGAACAGCCGCGATCACCGCGGCGCCGATGATCACAGCGCCGGCAATATTGCCGAACTTGAACTGGACGATGAGCACCCACACCGCGGCGAACAGCACCAGCAGCGGCAGGAGCTTTTTGGCGTGCGCCCGAGCCCGGACCCGCATTTCGCCGTGCGTCTTCAGGGCCGTGAACAGCAGACCCTGAAGGTAGGCGAAGCCGAGAATGGCCAGGCCGCCCACGATCGCGTAGACGTTGACCCACGCAAACGCCCCACCCACGTTGTCGCCGTTGTCATTGATCGGCATGCCGGTGGTCGTCAGCGCCAGCATCGCGCCGACGCAGAAAGCTGCAACGGCCGAGCCGAGCGACAGGAACCAAGTCCAGGTGTTGCGCCAGCGCTGCGAGTTGACTTTGCCGCGATACTCAATCGAAACAGCGCGCAGGATCAGTGCGAGCAGCGCGAGCGTCAGCGGCACGTACAGGGCGGAGAACAGCGAGGCGTACCACAGCGGGAACGCGGCGAACGTCGCACCGCCGGCGGTCAACAGCCACACCTGGTTGCCGTCCCAGACCGGTCCGAAGGAATTGAGCAGAACACGCTGTTCTTTTTCGCTCTTGGCAAAGGTCTTCATCATCATGGCCGCACCCAGGTCGAAGCCGTCGAGGATGAGGTACCCCGTCCACAGGACGGCGATGAGGATGAACCACAGAGTTGAAAGGGCTTCCACAGCGTCTCCTTAGTAGGCGAACGACAGGACGTCGTCGTCTTCGTGTTCGGCGCTCGGCTTGCGGCCCGAAGTTTCGAGTTCGGGCATAGCAGCCGCGACACCGCCGCGGGCGTACTTGATGATGAGGATGAATTCGACGACCATCAGACCGCCGTAGAGCAGGGTCAGGGCAACCAGGCTGAACAGCATGGCACCGGCTGACACGGACGGCGAGATCGCCGCTGCTGTGTAGAGCATGACCCCGTCAACGCCGTCCTCGCCCATGTTCGGTGCTACGACGAAGGGCTGTCGGCCCATTTCGGTGAACACCCAGCCTGCTGAGTTGGCGATGAACGGTGCCGCAATGCCCCACAGCGACAGATGTGCGAGGAACTTCGAGCTGGGCACGGTTCCCTTTCGAGTGGCGAACAGAGCGTACGCCGCAAAGAGCGCCCCGAGTGAGCCGAAGCCGATCATGAAGCGGAAGCCCCAGTAGGTGACGATCATCAGCGGCTGGTAGTCGACCTTCTGCCCCGCGTAGTCGCGGTACATGGGGTCATCCGGGATGACTCCGCCGAACTTCTCTTCGTATTCCGGAAGCAGCGTCTGCACGCCGGGGACTTCGTCGGTGAAGTTCGTGTGGACGAGGAACGACAGCAGACCCGGAACCTCGATGAGGGTCTTCGTGTCATCGCAGTGGTTCGAGTCGGGAATTCCGATAGTCAGCACCGAAAACGAGGTGCCGTCGGTGCAGGCGGCTTCCGCCGACGCCATTTTCATGGGCTGCTGCTCGTACATGAGCTTGGCCTGGATGTCACCGGTGATGGCAACCGCAGCAAAGGCGATGACGGCAGCCCAGCCGCCGATCCGCAGCGACTTGATCCACACGGCGTGGTCTTTCTTGTCGCGGCCGGGAACAGCGAGGTCTTCGCCCACGACGACACGGCCCTTCTCATCGACCGTGTCGATGCCGTCCTTGCGGCGCCGGTACAGGTGGTACCAGGCGATGCCCAGCATAAAAGCCGCACCGCAGGCCAGCGCACCGGCAAGAGTGTGAGTGTATGCGGCGATTGCCGTGTTGTTCGTGAGAACAGCCCAGATGTCGGTCATGACGGGACGGCCGTCGACCATCTCAACGCCGACCGGGTGCTGCATCCAGGAATTGGCGACGATGATGAAATACGCCGAGATCCATGCGCCGATGACAGCGCACCACAGGACCGTCAGGTGGGCTCGTTTGGACAGGCGCCCCCAGCCGAAGATCCACAGGCCGAGGAATGTCGACTCGAGGAAGAAGGCGATGAGCGCTTCCATGGCCAGAGGCGCACCGAAGACGTCGCCGACGAACTTCGAGTACTCCGACCAGGCCATGCCGAATTGGAATTCCTGGACGATGCCGGTGGCAACACCCATGATGAAGTTGACGAGGAACAGCTTGCCCCAGAACTTGGTTGCGCGCAGCCATTTTTCGTCACCGGTACGGGTGTACATCGTCTGGAGTATTGCAACCAGCAGACCCAAACCGAGGGTCAGGGGAACCATCCAGAAGTGATAGACCGTGGTGATGCCGAATTGCCACCTGCCGATGAGCACCGGATCCACAATCGCCTCCTATTCGGTTTGGTCCGCCAGGTATCCACGACGAACCGGTCAGTGATTTTGCGAAGCTCAGCCTACCGCCGGGGGTCGCTCTGTGAGCACGCTGAACATCCATGGTCACGGGTGTCTCAGAATTCAGACAGCCGTGCCGCTCAGGCGTCGATCTTCTCCGAATCCATGACGTCAGCGCCGGAGACGATGAATTCGCGCCGTGGTGCAACCTCGGAGCCCATGAGCAGATGGAACGTGGTCTCTGCCGCACCGGCATCGTCCATGGTCACCCGTCGCAGCAGCCGGTGCGCAGGATCCATTGTCGTCTCCGCCAGCTGGTCGGCATCCATTTCGCCCAGACCCTTGTAGCGCTGCGGGGACTTGTATGTCTTGCCGCGCCGGTCAAGCTTTTTCAGTTCCCGGTGAAGTTCTGCTTCGGAGTAGGTGTAGATGACATCATTGGCCTTGCCCCGATTGACAACCTCAATCCGGTGCAGCGGAGGCACCGCGGCGAACACCCGGCCGGCTTGAACGAGGGGGCGCATGTAGCGGAAGAACAGCGTCAGCAGCAGCGTGCGGATGTGAGCCCCATCGACATCGGCATCGGTCATGATGATGACCTTGCCGTACCGAGCGGCCTCCAGGTCAAAGCTGCGGCCCGAACCGGCCCCGATGACCTGAGTCAGCGCTGCACATTCAGCGTTCGCCAGCATGTCCGAGACACTCGCCTTCTGCACGTTGAGGATCTTTCCGCGAATGGGAAACAGCGCCTGATGCTCAGAGTTCCGCGCAGCCTTGGCCGTTCCCATTGCCGAATCACCCTCGACGATGAACAGCTCTGTGGCGGCAGGGTCACTGTTGCGGCAGTCGTAGAGCTTGGCGGGAAGAGCCGAGGACTCCAGCGCGTTCTTGCGGCGCTGATTATCACGGTGAGTACGCGCGGAGATGCGCGATTTCATTTCCGCAACGACCTTTTCCAGAAGCGCATTGGCCTGCGCTTTCTCCTGCCGCTTGCTTGCCGTAAGCCGGTCGGTCAGCCCTTCTTCTACGACTTTGCTCACGATCTGACGCACCGCGGGTGTGCCCAGAACCTCTTTTGTCTGTCCCTCAAACTGCGGTTCGGCCAGTTTGACTGTCACGACGGCCGTCAGCCCGGCTAAGACATCGTCCTTGTCGAGTTTGTCCTTGCCGACCTTGAGCTTGCGGGCATTGGCTTCGACAGCCTTGCGGACTGTCTTCACCAGACCGGCTTCAAAACCCGTCTGGTGAGTGCCGCCCTTCGGGGTGGAGATGATGTTGACGAAGCTCTTGATCCGGGTGTCGAAACCGGTCCCCCAGCGCACGGCTATGTCAACGTCGACTTCGCGGTCAACATCGGTTGACACCATATGTCCCGTCTCATCAAGAACCGGGACGGTTTCCGTGAAGTCGCCCTTGCCGCTGAATCGCCACACATCAGTGACCGCAGGGTCCAGAGCAAGGTGCTCTGCGAAAGCGGAGATCCCGCCGTCATAGCGGAACTCCTCCTTTCGGTGTTCTATGACCTCCCCGGCTTCGTCGCGCGCGACACCGCGTTCATCGACAATCGTGATCTTCAGACCCGGAACGAGGAACGCCGTCTGCCGTGCACGGTCAACGAGTTTGTCGTATTCGAAGTCAGCGTCCTTGAGGAAGATCTGCGGATCAGCCCAATAGCGAACCCGCGTACCGGTCACACCCCTTTTTGCCTTGCCTATGATCTCGAGCTTTTCGCCGGGTTTGTTCTCGGTGAATGGATTCTCCGGGCTGGCAGCGCCGTCATCGGCAAAACGTCCGGGCCGACCGCGGCGGAATGACAGACGGTGAACTTTGGAGGCGCGTGTGACTTCGACGTCCATTCGCTCCGACAGCGCATTGACGACAGCACCGCCGACTCCGTGCAGACCGCCGACTGCCGCATAGGAACCGCCACCGAATTTTCCGCCGGCGTGCAGCTTCGTCATGACCAGCTCAACACCGGTCAGACCCGATTTCGGTTCGACGTCGACGGGAATGCCGCGAGCCCGGTCGTCCACTGCAACCGAGCCGTCCGGGTAGAGAGTCACGGTGATCTCGTCGCCGTAGCCGGCCAGAGCCTCGTCAACGGAATTGTCGATGATCTCCCACAGGCAGTGCATGAGACCGCGCGAATCAGTGGAGCCGATGTACATACCGGGCCGCTTGCGGACCGCATCGAGCCCCTCCAACACCTGGAGCTGCTGTGCGCCGTACTCTGCCTTGGCCGCCACTTCCACGTCCTTTCCCTTCAGTGCCCTGCCATTGTAGGGTGCCGCATGCAAAAGCCTGCGGATTTGCCCGCCGCGCTGTCACGTTCGGTGTGTGCTTCAATGTTCCTATGCTTCTGCGCTCCCCCGCTCTTGCAGCCGCACTCTGCGCTGTGCTTCTGACCGGCTGTGCCGACAGCACGCCCGGTTCCGACACCTCGTCAGCACCGGCAGGCTCTAACAGAGCGCAGTCGAGCCCGACACCAGACGAAGACGCCCAAGCACTGGCGGGGACCACGATCGCGGTCGACCCCGGCCACAACGGCGGCAATATGAAGAACGCCTCCAAGATCTCCCGACAGGTCGATGACGGGCGAGGCGGCACAAAAGCGTGCAACACCACCGGAACCACCACATCAGACGGCTTCCCGGAACACGAGTTCGCCTGGAAGGTGGCCGAACACCTGCGCACCGCGCTCGAGGACAGCGGTGCGCGCGTCATCATGTCGCGCAAAGACGACAAGGGCATCGGGCCCTGCGTTGATGAGCGGGGCAAGTTCGCCGCCGAAGCGGACGTGCTCGTCAGCATCCACGCCAACGGCTCCGACAGCACAAAGCCCTTCGGCTTCGGCGCCGTCATCGCCCCGGACCGCAAGCACGCCGAGTCGAAGAAGCTCGCCGGCAGCCTCGTCAAGGGCCTGAAGGGCGCGGACTTCCGCGCTAACCCCAGCTACGGCAAAAACACCGTTATGGAGCGCAAAGACCTCGGCGGTCTCAATCACGCCACCGTCCCGGCCGTGCTGATGGAGCTTGGCGAAATGCGCAACCCGGAAGAATCGAAGATCATGAAGACCGACTCCGGACGCAAACGCTACGCAGATGGTCTCGTCGCGGGCCTTGCGGACTACTTCAAGGGTCGCGGCTGACCAATCGGAATGAACCTGCGACAATGACGGAGTGACTGACTACACTGCTCATTCTGCTCAGCCCGTCTGGTTGGAGCTCAGCTCTCCGCAGTCGGATGTTTCAACAGAGTTCTACAGCGAAATCTTCGACTGGGAGTTCAGCGGCGCAGGCCCCTTGGGTCTTGGCTCGCAGGCGCTGCTTCGGGGACGCGCGGCAGCCGGCATCAGCCCTCAGCCGCCGCAGGCTCCAGCAGGCCAGCCCGGATTCTGGTCTGTGTATTTTCGCGCCGAATCTCTCGACACTTTCCTCACCGCCGTCGATGCCGGCGGCGGTCAGGCGATGACTGTCGTGCCCGAATTCGACGGCGCCGCATCGGTAGCGCTCGTCTCAGACTCCGGCGGCACAGCATTCGGTGCGCTGACTTTTGACGATTCCCGCGGCTTGGGAACAGTGGGCGAAATCGGTGCGGCCGTCTACTTCGAACTGCACACCCACTCCCCTGGCAAGGCAGATTTCTATTCCGAGGTGTTCGGCTGGGCCAGGAGCACCGGCCCGTCGACTATTCAAGAAGAAGCCGACGTGTTCACAATGGCGGGCGATGTTGACTTGACCGCCGCGGTCGTCGACCTTTCCGGAACGCAGATCCCATCTCACTGGGAAGCGTTCTACATGGTCGAAGACGTTGATGTTTTTGCGCAGAAAGTGCCTGCGCTCGGGGGTGCGCTGCTGGTCGAGCCGACCGACACTCCGCGCGGGCAGATCGCAAAGTTCATCGACCCCCACAACGCGGCTTTCGGAGTCATCGAGCCGAACTGGCTGTAAAGCCCGTGCGGTCGCTGGCTTTCAACCTGCCGTTTTTCGCCAAAACATGAGGCTCGGCCCCGTCTGACGGGGCCGAGCCTCATGTTTCAGCGGCAGGGCTGCAGATCAGTCAAGGTAGTCGCGCAGCACCTGAGAGCGCGAGGGATGGCGCAGTTTGGCCATGGTCTTCGATTCGATCTGGCGGATGCGCTCACGGGTCACGCCGTAGACCTTGCCGATTTCGTCAAGCGTCTTCGGCTGGCCGTCGTTGAGCCCGAATCGCATGGAGACAACACCGGCTTCGCGTTCTGACAGGGTGTCGAGAACCGAATGGAGCTGTTCCTGCAGCAGGGTGAAGCTCACAGAGTCCGCCGGCACGACAGCTTCGGAATCTTCAATGAGGTCACCGAACTCAGAATCGCCGTCTTCGCCCAGCGGGGTGTGCAGTGAAATGGGTTCGCGGCCGTACTTCTGCACTTCGACGACTCGTTCGGGCGTCATGTCGAGTTCCTTGGCGAGCTCTTCCGGGGTGGGTTCGCGACCCAGGTCCTGCAGCATCTGACGCTGCACGCGGGCGAGCTTGTTGATGACTTCGACCATGTGCACGGGGATGCGGATGGTGCGCGCCTGGTCGGCCATGGCACGGGTGATCGCCTGGCGGATCCACCACGTGGCGTAGGTCGAGAACTTGAAGCCCTTCGTGTAGTCGAACTTCTCAACCGCGCGGATCAGACCGAGGTTGCCTTCCTGGATGAGGTCGAGGAAGAGCATGCCGCGGCCGGTGTAGCGTTTGGCCAGCGAAACAACCAGGCGGAGGTTGGCTTCGAGCAGGTGGTTCTTCGCAATGCGGCCGTCGTGGATGATCCACTTGTAGTCGCGCTGGTCGCGAGCTTCTTTGACTTCTCCGCTGTTGAGCAGGTGCTCGGCGTACATGCCTGCTTCAATGCGCTTGGCCAGATCGACTTCCTCCGCTGCGTTGAGCAGTGCCACACGGCCGATCTGTTTGAGGTAGTCCTTGACCGGGTCGGCTGTTGCGCCCGCGCTGACGACCTGCACTGTGGGCTGGTCGTCGTCATCAGCATCCGACACGACGAAGCCGCCTGCTTCTTTGACTTCCTCGTCTTTCTTCTCTTCTTCGGCGTTGCGGGTTTCCGTCGATTCGGCGTCGTCGGCTTCTTCCGGTTCCTCCGGGCTCTCGGGATTCTCCGGGCTTTCGACGTCCTCTACGAGGTCGTCGTCCTTCTTCTTGCGGGTCGGCCTTTCTGCCGCAGCCGCTGCAGCCGGCTTCTTGGCGGCTGTCTTCTTCGCGGTTGTCTTCTTAGGAGCTTCTTCGACTTCTACAGCTTCCGCTGCCGCGGATTTCTTAGCCGCGGCGGATTTGGCTGCCGTGGCCTTCTTCGTCGTGGTGGATTTGGCCGCAGTTGCAGACTTCTTGGCGGTGCTCGACTTAGCCGCGGTTGTCTTCTTCGTCGTCGTAGACTTCGCAGCGGTGGACTTCGCGGACGTCGTCTTCTTCGCAGCGGTCGTGGACTTAGCAGTCGTCGTCTTCTTCGCAGCACTCGTTTTGGCGGCCGCGGTGGACTTGGCGGCGGTTGTCTTCTTCGCAGCAGTCGCAGACTTCTTGGCAGTGCTCGACTTAGCCGCTGTCGTCGACTTTGCGGCTGTCTTCTTCGCAGCGGTGGACTTCGCGGCGGCAGCCTTTGTTCCCGTCGCCTTCGACTTCGCTGTCGTTGCGGTGCTCTTTTCAGCGGTGGTCTTGGACGCGGGCTTCTTCGCCGTCGTCTTCTTTGCAGCCGAGTCGTCTGCGCTGGTCTTCGTGGAGTCCTTGGATGCGGTCGGCACGGTTCACCTTTCACTGCGTCTGCGGTGCCCTGAGTCTTCATGGCACTAGTAAGACCCAAGTCAAGTCTTCACATTCGGCTTGCCGCTTCTTGCACATGCGGCGACCGGTTAGTGAGACCTGCCGGGTCAACGCTTTATCTTCTCACGGTATTCCGCTCAGACCCAATCGGCCCCACCACGTGCCTCTTATCGCAGCCATCCGGGAAGCACTGCCTGTTCGGCCGCCGCTGCCTGAAGTCGAGCCAGGGAGTGTTCCGGATCCAGGTGAAGAGCCGCCGAAGCGTAGTAGTCCGAGAACGACAGGCGCCCCCTCACCCATTCCAACCAGGCAAGAACTGCGAGTGCATCCGGCAGCGCTCCGCTCGCGGCATAAGCCGCAATTGTCTTCATGAGTTCACACCCCAGCTCAAGCCGACTCATATCGGGAAGAGCTTCGCTGTAGCCTACACACTCGTTCATGTACTCAGGCCGGACAAACTCTTCAAGCAGCATCCTCTCCGTGTGCTCATCACATTCTTCTGGCAGTTCGGCAGGCTGCAGACCGGGGTTTTGAAACGCCATGAGGAGCATAAGCAGATCGCGCCGCCGCGGATTGGCGAGCATGGCATCGGCGGCATTGAGTGCTTGCGGCGACAGCGCACCCGCACACACGTTTGGCGAGGCACCACCCATGTGCAGGTGTTCGGCTTGTGCCAGGGAATCGGCCAGAGCCGCGAACGCTGCGGCCGGCGTTCCGAGGAGTTCTTTCGCCCGTACGATTTCAGAATCCGGCGTGGGCAGCGCTGCCGCTTCTGCCAAGCCCGCCGGCCGAGTCTTTTCTCGCCTGCACCGGTGCACGTTCCGTGGCGAGGCGAAATCCCCGCAGAGATCGGCGGCAGCCCAGACGGGACGCCCCACGTCGAAGCCGGAGTCAGCAAGCTGATCGCACACCGCGTAGATGCCATCCCGGTGCACCTTCCACGACTGTGCTTCTATAGGCCCGGCGAAGCCCAGAATGTCGTGGAGGTCGGAGCAGAAAACGGCCGGGAGCACGGTTTTCACGTCACCGAGACCTCGAACGAGGTCCAGCACATCGCCGGCAGCCCCATCGGCGAAGCCCATGGCGACTGCTGTGCTGTAGTCGATGCGGAGTACGCCCAAGCCGGGGCCTTCACCGGCACCGGGGTCCATAATGCCCAGCAGGACCAGTGAGTTCTCCGGCCTGTAGCCCAGCGTGTCAACCGCGGTTTCAACAATGTCTTCTGGTGTTCTGATGGTGATCTTCTTCATGCGAGAAGTGTTTTCCCGGAACGTCCGAGCTGCCAACACGCTCTCGTGGACTGTGGAAAGCAGCCTGGTTGTGCACAAGCCGGAGAACCCGAGTGAGGTCCTTCCTAGACTGGCAGCATGGGCAGACAACGACGAACCGCTGAGCGCGAGCGCGAAGTTCACATCGATACGGGCACGGCTGTCCTCGAGCCCGTCGCCGGCGAACCCGATTCCTTTGTCCTGTGGATCAACGGGGTGCCTTCGTCCTGCATCGCGCTCTCTGACCCCCTGCGATTGGATTTCGAATACCTCGATTGGATGTCCAGAATCATCCGCGTGCGCCACGATGACGCCGACGGCCGCGGAACACCCCTCCGGGCGGTCCACATCGGTGCAGGCGGGTGCAGTCTTCCCCGCTGGATTGATGCCCACTGCCCCGGATCGAGGCAGACCGCCATCGACATCGACGCGACCCTGCTGAAATACGTCCGCGAGTGGTTTGATCTGCCGAAGAAGCCGCGGCTGGCTCTTCGCGCAGGTGACGGCGCACTCGAAATCCGGTCGTTCCGCCCCAGCAGCCTCGACGTGCTCGTCCGCGACGCCTTTGCCGGGAGCATAACTCCCCCGCCTTTGGCGACACGGGATTTCTTCGACCAGTGCGCACACGTTCTGGCGCCCAGCGGGACCTTCCTGGTCAACATTGCGGCAGCTCCACCTCATGAGCGGCTCAAAGACGAACTGCGGCTGCTGCAGCAGTCATTTGCCTATGTCGGCATGGCAATCGATCCGGGCAATATGCGCGGTCGCCGCTACGGCAACGCCGTCGCAATAGCCGCACACACCCCGCCCGAACCCGGCACTGTGGCCCGCGCACTGCGCGGAGGGCCGGCAATTGCCCGCGTCTTGGAGGGAACACAGCTGACAGCTTTCACCGGCCGCTGAAACCCACTACCCCCAGTGCGCGTACGCGGGCGAAGCCACGGCATAATTGAATGCCGATCGGAGGGAGAAGGGTGCAGGAAAACAGCGAAATCCAGCGGGAGCAGACATATGTCTCTCGCGTCTACGATCGCCTGGACAGCCTGCGCGAAGAAGCGCGCAGCAAACTCAGCACCGTTCGCGCATCCAAGGTCGGCGGCAACCACCAGAACCGCTCCGAACGCGATGCCTTCGCCACCATGTACGAAGACCAGCTGCTGCGGCTGCGCGAAGCCGAAACCGGCCTGTGCTTCGGGCGGCTCGACATGGCTGAGAACAAGACCACCTACATCGGGCGGATCGGCATTTCCGACTCCGACCAGAGCCAGCTGCTCATGGACTGGCGAGCACCGGCCTCCGAACCGTTCTACCGGGCTACCGCGGCCAACCCCGCAGGTGTCATCCGCAGGAGGCACATCGCCACCCGCGGGCGCGCCGTCATCGGACTGGAAGACGACGTCCTCGACATCGACGGACTAACAGCCGCCGAACGCGATGACCTGCACGGCGAGGGGGCACTCATGGCCGCGCTCGAAAGCCACCGCACGGGGCGCATGGGCGACATCGTGGCCACAATTCAGGCTGAGCAGGACCAGATCATTCGCCGCCCGGCGGACGAAACGGTGGTCGTCCAAGGCGGCCCCGGCACCGGCAAGACCGCTGTCGCCCTGCACCGGGCCGCCTACCTTCTGTACCGGCAGCGCACCAAGATCGCCGGTTCCGGCGTGCTCATCGTCGGCCCCACACCCGTGTTCCTCAAATACATTGAAAAGGTGCTGCCGAGCCTCGGCGAAACCGGCGCTGTTCTTCTCACCCCGGGCCAACTGCTGCCGGGCTTTGAAGCCCAACTGCATGACGGCCCGAAGACCGCCGCGGTCAAGGGCAGTCTGCGGATGGTCGATGTCATCAAAAGGGCTGTCCGCGGCTACGAGAGGGTTCCGGCAGAAGACCAAGAACTCGCCGTCGGCTTTCAGCGCGTCACCCTCAAGCGCAAGTCCGTGCGCCAGGCCATCAAGCGGGCCCAGCGTTCGGGCAAGCCTCACAACGAAGCACGCGACGCCTTTGCCCAGCAGATCCTCGACGAGCTCGTCGAACAGCTTCTGCAGAGTTCACCCCTGTCGGGGATGGATGATCCGCGCGGCCACCACATGGCCGATCTGCGCATGTCAGCGGATGTGCGCCGGGCCATCAACCTGTGTTGGCTGCCCGTCAGTGCCGGCCGCGTGCTGAGCGATCTGTACACGAAGCCGGCGAAGCTCGTAGCCGCTGCCGACGGACTGCTGTCGTATGAGGAAATGGCTCGCCTGCGCCGCGGCAAAGACGAGCCCATAACGGTGGAGGACATTCCGCTGCTCGACGAGCTCGAGGAGCTGCTGGGCTCAGCTGCCGCTCGCCCGCGTGCAGGTGCAGAAACGGAATACGCGCAGGCGGTCAACGACATGATGGGCACTTCGGACTTCGTGTCAGCCGAACTGCTTGCCCAGCGCTTTGCCGACGGCGGCGATCACCGTCCCCTGGCGGAACGGGCAGCCGAAGACCGTGAGTGGACGTACGGGCATCTGGTAGTCGACGAAGCCCAAGAGCTCAGCCCCATGCAGCTGCGGCTGCTGTTCAGGCGAGTGCCGAGCAAATCTGCCACGATCGTCGGCGACCTCGCCCAGGCCAGTCTGACGGACACGGCGCGCACGTGGGAGGGTGTTCTCGCTCCCCACGTGGGATCGCGCCTGTCACTGACCGAACTGACAGTGTCCTATCGCACTCCCGCGGCAATTCTGGAACCGGCAAATGCGCTTCTGCGCACGCACTTCCCCAACCTCGAAGTGCCGACACCGGTTCGCGATGGTGACGCTGCGCCCACGGTTGCTCGACTGTCTTCTGACGAGGTGCCCTCAACTGCCGCTGTTTGGGCGGCTGAACAGCTGCGTGAGCTCGGAGGGGGCCGGGCCGCGGTCATCGGCACGGCAGCCCAGCTGCGCGAAGCGGCACGGACTTTGGACGCCGACGGCTCCCAGTTCGGCATCGGCACGTCCGGCATTGACTTTCCCGTCGCACTGCTGCAGCCCCACCAAGCGAAGGGCCTGGAATTCGATGCGGTTGCCCTCGTCGAACCGGCGGATTTCGCAGCTGCGGGCGATTCGGCTGCCGTCGGCGATCTCTACGTGGCACTCACGCGTGCCACAGCGCGCCTCGGAGTATTTGAAAGTCGGGATTCGCTCGTCACCGCCTGGCTGTAGGAACAGCGGGCAGAACCAGCCGGTGCAGACCGCTGTGGTCTCGCTGTGTCAGTGCCTTCTGCAAGAGTGTTGGCACGAGCAGCAGAAACGAGGCCATCATGTCATTTCCATCACCTGTGGAACTCTGCCGCGAACTGGGTTCTCCCCACGGCAGCGAATCCACCGACGCCATTGAATTCTGTCCTCAGCACTTCGCCCGGTGGTGGCCGCAGGACTGCCCTCTGCCCACTGTGCTGCACTCCGACGGCTGGAACAGCAGAGCGCGCATTACACGCGGTCAGCTGTTTGCGCTCGGCCGCAGGGCCAGCACAGCCGAAGACGCTGTGAAGTTCTTCGCCGCGACAGCCGCCTACGGCAGCGGCACACAGGCACGCAGCGTCTACCGGGCGTGCCGTGCACCGGCAGTAAGCGGTTTCGGCGAAGTTCTTGCCGATCTGATCGATCGCGGGCGCGGGCTCACAGCCGCCGAATCCTTTGCGCTGTGGCACAGTGCGGTGCCGTTCGTCGGACCTTCGACTTTCACCAAGCTCGCCTATTTCTCTCAACCGGAATGGTCTTTGGAAACAGCCGACAAGCCCATGATCCTCGACGGCCGGATACTGCGCGCCCTCAACTGTGCCGGGGCTGCGATCTCGTCGCGCCTCTACAGCGAATACCTCGACCTTCTGGCTATGACCGCTGCCCTGGCGGGCTGGTCTGAATCCGCCGTTGAAAGACGGTGGACGCACATGGGCCTGAAGCTGTTGGGTACGCCAACTTCCCACACAGTCTGCGCACCGGCCCTGCTTTTGTAGAGGCTGGTCAGGCGCTGTCTGAATGCAAGGAGAATAGAAACAGGCGGCACCGGCTTCCCCTCCGATGCCGCCTGTTGCGACCACACTTAAGTGTGTGCCTTTATTTTAAGCACAGGGGCTGCCCAGTGTGCAAATCGCCATCAGAGTTCTTTGCCCGCTGTCCGTTCGTCGCGTTCTGCACGCAGCGATTCAATAGCGTCTTCAAAGTCTTCAAGGCTTTCAAAGCCCTGGTACACACTGGCAAACCGCAGGTATGCCACCTGATCGAGCTCACGCAGCGGAGCCAGAATGGTCAGCCCCACTTCGTCCGCATCGATTTCGGCTACACCGCGAGCGCGAATGGCTTCTTCGACGGTCTGGGCGAGCTTGGCCAGATCGTCTTCTTCAACAGGACGCCCTTGGCAGGCCTTGCGCACGCCCGAGATCACTTTGGAGCGAGAGAACTCCTCGGTCACGCCCGAACGTTTGATGACCGACAGGCTGGTGGCTTCCATCGTGGTGAAGCGGCGCCCGCAGGCGGTGCACTGCCTGCGTCTGCGGATCGACGCGCCGTCTTCGGCAGTGCGCGAATCCACAACGCGCGAATCTGCGTTGCGACAGAAAGGACAGTGCATCAGTCCTCCATGCGAATCTGCACGGCAGCGCCGTGCGCGGGAAGGTCTTCCACTGCGCTGAACGCACTGATGTGACCGGCGACGGCCTTCAGCGCTTCTTTCGAGTAGCTGATCACCTGACTGCCCTTCATAAACGACATAGTGCCCAAAGCGGAAGCAAAAGCAGCCGAACCGACGGTGGGAAGCACATGGTTCGAACCGGAACAGTAGTCCCCCAGTGCCACGGGCGAATAGTCGCCGATGAACACCGAACCGCCGTTGACGATCCCGCGGGCTGCTTCTTCGGCGTTGTCTCCGTGGACTTCAACGTGCTCGCCCGCATAGGCATTCGCTACGGCGATCGCATCGTCCTGTGAGGAAACCAGAATGGTGCCGGACTGTTCGCCTCTGAGTGCCTGCTCAACGCGCTCGCGGTGCGGAGTCTGCGCTGTCTGTTCAGCCAGGGCCAGATCAACTGCATCGGCAATGTCTTCGCTGTCGGTCACCAGAACAGACGCGGCGAGAGGATCGTGCTCAGCTTGACTCAGCAGGTCTGCGGCTGCAAACTCGGGGCGCGAACCGCTCAGCGCCACCACAATGATCTCGGTGGGACCGGCAACAGCGTCAATGCCCACAACATCCCGGACTTCTGCCTTGGCGGCAGCCACAAAAGCATTGCCCGGACCCGTGATGAGGTCCACCGGCTCGAGGTCTTCGCCATCGGAGAATCCGTAGGCGAAAGCACCGATTGCCTGTGCGCCGCCCATCGCCCACACTTCGGAAACCCCAAGCAGATGAGCGGCCGCCATAACCGTGCGGTTTGGCAGACCGTCCGGGCCGGGCGGTGAGGCAATGGCCATCGACTTCACGCCCGCGGTCAAAGCGGGCACCGCGTTCATCAGGACTGTTGACGGATAGGCGGCCAGACCGCCGGGAACATAGAGACCCACCCGCTCAACCGGCTGCCACCTGCTGGTGACGGTGCCGCCGTGGGCAAAGGTCTGGGTGCTGTCCGACGGCAGCTGTCCTTCTGACACGCGGGCCAGACGCGTGCGCGCTTCTCCCAGAGCCTCTTCGACGTCCGCCGGAAGTTGGTCGTAGGCCTTCTTCAGTTCGGCCTCGGGAACACGTAGGTTCTCCAGCTTCACACCGTCAAAACGATGGGTGAGGTCAACAACTGCTTCACGCCCGCGCTCACGCACATCGGCAAGCACCTCGGCGGCCGCACCCGCGGCGTGGGAAAAGCCCGCGTGTGCTCGCGGCACCGCGGTGCGGAGGGTACGGCGGTCCATGTCGGTGTTGCGCAGATCGATGCGGCGAAGAAGTTCAGTCACACCGTTAGTCTACGGAGCCCAGCGGAGCAGACTGTGCTGCACCCGCCCGTCCGACAAGGCCGTGCCCCGGCGCGGGCAGGTCAGCCCTGCAGACAGCGCGGGCCCAAGAGGGCTTTGAGGTCACCGAAAAGGCTGGGGCCGCTGGTCACACTGCACGAACTGTCCAAACGCATGAGGGTTGTCCGTCCCGGCTGTTTGACGGCAAGCCGGACCTCGGTGGCTCCGCGGTTTGACCGCAGGATGTCGCCTAGCTGGGTGACCAGCTGTTCGCTCAGCATCGAGTGGGCAACGCTGAGCACCAGCGGGCGGTCTTCGGGATCGGTGACGTCTGGAATCGTCATCGACTGAGCCATGAGTGACGTCGGCCTGTCATCCGACTGACGGACTCGGCCGGTGATCGTCACCACCAGGTCGATTGCCAGCAGCGAGGCAACCGGCTCGTAGACATCGCCGAAGAACATGATTTCCAGGCTCGCCTCAAGGTCCTCCACCGTGACGATGGCATAGGGCTTGCCGGAGTTCTTCGATACTTTGCGCTGCACCTGCGTGATGATGCCGCACACTGTCACACTCGAACCATCGCGCACGTGGCTTTCAGGGTCGAGCAGCTGAACAATCGATGTGTCGGCTTCACTTGCCAACACTCCCTCCAGCCCGTTGAGCGGGTGATCGGACACGTACAGGCCGATCATTTCGCGTTCAAAGGCGAGCTTTTCCTTCTTGTCCCATTCGGGTCTATCGGGCACGGGAACTGAGAACTCCGCCCCCTCGCCTTCGCCCAAACCGGCAAACAGATCGAACTGGCCGACAGCCTCCTGCCGTTTGACGCCGATGACCGAGTCGACGGCCTCTTCGTGGATTTCCACCAGGGCGCGCCGAGTTTCGCCCAGCGAATCAAAGGCACCGGATTTGATGAGCGATTCCACCGTGCGCTTGTTGCACACGTGTGAGGGCACTTTCTCCAGAAAGTCTGAGAACGACCCGAAATCGCCTTTTTCGGCGCGGGCGCTGACAATCCCGTCGACAACGTTGTCGCCCACATTGCGCACCGCACCCATGCCGAAGCGAATATCATCGCCGACCGGGGTGAAGTTCAGCTGCGATTCGTTGACGTCCGGCGGCAGCACGGTGATGTGCATCTTTCGACACTCGTTGAGGTAGAGGGCCAGTTTGTCCTTGTTGTCGGCAACCGAGGTCAGGAGGGCCGCCATGTATTCAGCCGGATAGTGCGCTTTGAGGTAGGCCGTCCAGTAGGACACCAGGCCGTAGGCGGCGGAGTGTGCCTTGTTGAACGCGTAGTCTGAGAATGGCAGCAGAATGTCCCAAAGCGCCTGAGCGGCTTCCTTTGAATAGCCGCGCTCCTTCATACCCCCGAAGAAGCCCTCCTGTTGGGCATCCAGTTCAGCCTTTTTCTTTTTGCCCATTGCGCGGCGTAGAATATCGGCCTGGCCGAGGGAATAGCCTGCGACCTTCTGCGCGATCGCCATGACCTGTTCCTGGTAGATGATCAGGCCGTAGGTTGTGTCGAGAATCTCCGCCAGCGGTTCGGCAAGCTCCGGGTGGATGGGTGTGATCGGCTGCAGGCCGTTTTTGCGCTTGGCGTAGTTTGTGTGCGAGTCAGCGCCCATCGGCCCCGGTCGGTAGAGCGCCAGGGTTGCCGAAATGTCTTCGAAGTTGTCCGGCCTCATCAGCCTCAGAAGACCCTGCAGTCCCCCGCCGTCGAGCTGGAACACCCCGAGCGTGTCACCGCGGGCCAGCAGCTCATAGGTCGCTTGGTCTTCCAGTTCGAGGGTTTCCAGATCGAGGTCGAAGTCGCGGTTGACCTTGATGTTCTCAATCGCGTCGGAGATGATCGTCAGGTTCCGCAGCCCCAAGAAGTCCATCTTGATCAGCCCGAGGCCTTCGGCCGTCGGATAGTCGAACTGCGTGATGACCTGGCCGTCTTGGATGCGGCGCATGATCGGGATGACGTTGATAATCGGCGCCGAGGACATGATGACACCCGCGGCGTGCACTCCCCACTGCCGTTTCAGGCCTTCCAGGCCCAACGCGGTGTCGAAGACTTCGCGTGCTTCCGGATCGTTTTCGATGAAGGTGCGGAAGTCCCCGGCCTCCCCGTAGCGAGCCGCCTTGGGGTTTTCGATATCGGCCAGGGGAATGTCCTTGGCCATGACCGCCGGCGGCAGTTCCTTTGTCAGCCGCTCCCCCAGCGAGAACGGCTTGCCGAGCACCCGGGCGGAGTCTTTCAGCGCCTGTTTGGTTTTGATGGTTCCGAACGTCACGATCATCGAAACGTATTCGGAGCCGTATTTGCGGGTCACGTATTCAATGACCTCACCGCGTCGACGGTCGTCGAAGTCGACATCGAAGTCGGGCATCGAAACGCGGTCGGGATTAAGGAAGCGCTCGAAGATCAGACCGTGCTCTAGCGGATTGAGGTCGGTGATGCGCAGGGCGTAGGCGACCATCGACCCAGCGCCGGAACCGCGGCCGGGGCCCACGCGAATGCCGTTGTCCTTCGCCCAGTTGATGAAGTCGGCGACCACGAGGAAGTAGCCCGGGAAGCCCATATTGGCGATGATGTCCAGTTCGTAGTCAGCCTGCTTGCGCACATCGTCGGGTATCCCGTCGGGGAAGCGGTAGTGCAGCCCCTTATCGACTTCCTTGTACAGCCAGGACTCTTCGTCTTCGCCGTCGGGGGTGGGGAACTTCGGCATGAAGTTTGCATTCGTGTCAAAGGACACATCGCACATTTCGGCAATGCGCAGAGTATTGTCGCAGGCTTCCGGCATTTCTTTGAAAAGGGCCCGCATTTCCGCGGCGGACTTCAGGTAATAGCCGGTGCCGGAGAAGGCAAAGCGCGAACCGCCCTGGTCGTAGGTCGGTTCGATGAGCTTCGATCCCGATTGGATGGCCAGGAGCGCTTCGTGAGCTTTGGCGTCCGATTCGTGGGTGTAGTGGAGGTCGTTGGTTGCCACAAGCGGCAGGTCGAGGCGCTTGGCGATTTCCAACAGGTCTTTGGACACGCGCTTTTCAATGCTGAGCCCGTGGTCCATGATTTCGCAGAAGAAGTTCTCTTTGCCGAAGATTTCCTGAAACTCTCCGGCGGCTGCAAGGGCTTCGTCGAACTGGCCGAGGCGCAGGCGCGTCTGCACTTCGCCCGACGGGCAGCCGGTTGTGGCGACAATGCCTTCCGAATGCTGCGCAAGCAGTTCCCGGTCCAAGCGGGGCCATTTGCCGAAAACGGAGTCAAGAGAAGCCAGGGAGGCGGCTTTGAACAGGTTCGACATTCCCCGGTTGTCGCGAGCCCACATCGTCATATGGGTGTACGCGCCTCCACCGGATACGTCGTCACCGCGCTGGGATTCGTCGGCCCGCCACTTCACTCGGGTTTTGTCATGCCGGGAGGTTCCCGGTGTCACATATGCTTCCAAGCCGATGATCGGCTTGATTCCGTTGGCCACGGCCTGAGAGTAGAAGTCGAAGGCACCGAACAAGTACCCGTGGTCGGTGATTGCAATCGAATCCATTCCACTGGCTTTGACGGCCTGCATGAGGTCGCCGAGGCGGGCGGCCCCGTCGAGCATCGAGTATTCGGTGTGAACGTGCAGGTGCGAAAAGCTGTCAGCCACGGATCTGCTCTCCTTACTCGCCGGCAGCAGCGCGCAGGTGGTCGAGCGCGTTCTGCAAATCAGCCGGGTACTGAGATTCGAATTCTACGTACTCACCGGACTCGGGGTGCACGAACCCCAGCCGCACGGCGTGCAGCCATTGCCGCTCAAGCCCGAGCCGGTCGGCCAATACGGGATCAGCCCCGTAGGGAAGATCTCCGCAGCACGGGTGCTTCGTGGCGGACATGTGCACGCGAATCTGGTGCGTGCGGCCGGTTTCCAAATCGACTTCGAGCAGGCTGGCCGATCGGAATGCTTCCAGCAGGGTGTAATGGGTGACGGCGTGTTTGCCTTCGGAGCGCACGGCGTAGAGGCCGTCGCGCCGCGGGTGCCGTCCGATAGACGCTTCGATTGTTCCCACCACCGGATCCGGCAGTCCCTGAACAAGTGCGTGGTAGGTCTTGTCGACTTCCCGCTGTTTGAATGCCCGTTTGAGAACGGAGTAGGCATGCTCACCTTTGGCGACAACCATGACTCCCGATGTGCCGACGTCCAGCCGATGCACGATTCCCTGGCGCTCGGCAGCTCCGCTCGTGGCGATTCTATGGCCGGCCGCGGCAAGCCCCCCGATGACAGTAGGACCCGACCACCCCGCTGCCGCGTGGGCTGCAACGCCGATCGGCTTATCGACCACGATGATGGCAGGATCTTCATAGAGGATCTTCATGCCGGGCACGGGGTCGGCGACGATGCGCAGCGGCTGTTCAGGTTCGGGCATGACGACGTCGACCCGTGCCCCGCCGGCTACGCGCGACGACTTCTGAGCCCGGGTCCCGTCAATGTGGACGCCCCCTTCAGCGGCAATCTGGGCGGCTTTTGACCGCGAGAGCCCCAGAAGCCTCGACAGCGCAGCGTCGATGCGTTCGCCGTCAAGGCCTTCGGGGATGAGGAATGAGCGCTCAGTCATGGTTCTCCTGCGATTGAGCCTGCGAAGCGTCAAGCGGAGTGCCTTTCAGGGCCGCCAGCATGAGGATGACCGCTGCAGCCGTGATCGCTATATCGGCTACATTGCACACAAAGAAGTGCAGGTCGATGAAGTCGACAACCGCGCCGTGGAAGACGCCCGGCGGTCGAAACAGGCGGTCGAAGAGGTTTCCCAGCAGACCGCCTTGAAGGAGTCCCAGCCCCAATGCCCACAGCGGTGAGCTCAGACGGCGAGCAGCCACCACAATCGCAAAGAACACGGCAACGGCAATTGCGGTGAAGATCCACGTGCTTGAGGCCCCGAGCCCGAACGCCGCCCCGGGATTGCGCAGGAAGACAAAGCCGGCAAGGTCGCCGAACACAGCTATCCGCGGCTGGCCTTCGAGAGCTGTGACGGCGATAGCCTTAGTCGCTTGGTCGAGGGCAAAGGCCAAAGCTGCGATGCCTGCCAGCAGCAGGCGTGCGGAGCGTCGAGTCACTGTTCTCCTGGAAGCTGGTCGAATGGACTGGATACAAGCAGAGGCGGCCATCTTCTGATGGCCGCCTCTGTCATATGGGATATCAGAGCGAGTTCGGGTTTCCGCCCACCTTGTTGCCCGAAAGGGTTTCCGGTGCGAGCGTGCCCGAGCTTTCGAGGTCGCGCAGCTGATCCGACAGGTAGCTCTTGAGGCGGGTGCGGTACTGGCGCTCGAAGTTCTGCAGACCGTCGATTTCGCGTTCGAGCGAAGCCTTCTGGCCCTCCAGCTGGCTGAGTGTGTCGTCGCGCTTCTTTTCGGCAGCCGAAAGGATTTCGTGGGACTTCTTTTCGGCTTCGCCGATGATTCTGTCGCGGGTGCGCTCACCTTCAGCAACGTGTTCGTCGTGGACGCGCTGGGCAAGGGCGATCAGGCCGTGAGCGTCCTGGTCTCCGCTGCGCGAGCTGCGTGCGGCGGAAGAGCCGGACGAGCTCGATACGGCGGAGGGAGCTCCAATAGGAGCGGAACCACCGAGTTGTTTGGGATTGAACGGAGCGGTCGCGGAAAGGTCCACCGGAGCGTTGTCGGCCTTGGAGGTTCCAGCCGGGGCAGGCGAGGACGCCTTCTTCGACTCGAGATCTTCGACCTTGGCTTCAGCAGCCGAAAGCTTCTGACGGAGGTCGTCGTTTTCGGTGTACAGACGGCGCAGCTCGACAACGACCTCGTCGAGGAAGTCGTCGACCTCGTCCTGGTCGTAACCTTCACGGAACTTAACGTGCTGGAACCGCTTGTTAACTACGTCTTCAGGCGTAAGCGCCATGAGCCCACCTTTTATCGAGATTACAGTTGCTACATCGATGAACGATTTAGATAACACTTTAGACCACAGCGGGGCGTTTTGTCTTTTCGAATGCCAACTCGTGCTATCGAAAGTGTCGGATTCTGAGAAACAACTGAGTGCGGAAAAGCACGCTCACAGCATGCTGTAACCGAATCGTATTAGGATCCCGGCCACAACCTGCACCGCTATGAAAACGACGATGAAGCCGAGGTCAAGGGCGATTCCGCCCAAGCGCAGCGGGGGAATCACCTTGCGCACCGCCTTCACCGGCGGATCGGTCAGCGTGTAGATGATTTCAGCCGCCGCGAGCATGAAGCCCTGAGGTCGCCAGTCTCGGCTGAAAACCTGGATGAGATCGAGGATCACACGGGCGATGAGCACGTACACGTACAGGTTGAGCACCATGCCGACGATGATGAATGGATAGCCCACTCTCAGCCCTTTCGAAGGAAGAAGACGACGGATGGTTGTCCCGCCGCCCCCTTAGAGTACCCGGTCGGTTCGCTCAGCTCTGGTTGAAGAAGCTTGCCTGGGAGTCTTCTTCGCCGTCTGCCTCTGCAGTCACTTCAATGTTCTCAGGTGTGAGAAGAAACACCGAGTTCGTGACCTTTTCGATGGATCCGCGCAGGCCGAAGATCAGACCCGCGGAGAAGTCGACGAGCCGCTTGGAGTTTGCTTCGTCCATGGCGGAGAGGTTCATGATGATCGGCACGCCTTCACGGAAAGTGGTTCCGATGATTTTGGCATCGTTGTACGAACGGGGATGAATAGTCTGAATGCGAGACATGGTCGAGGGGGCCGCCGTTTCTACCGGGCGCACGGAGGCGCGGATGGGAGTGACCTGCGCCGGCGCAGGTTCAGGCTCACTCGGAACGATGGTTGGTGTTTCCGGCACCTCTTCTGGCTGTTCAGCACGCACTTCTTCTGGCGCGTAGCCGTCCTCGTAGCCTTCTTCGCCGAAGCCGAAGTAGTTGCCGATCTTCTTAAGAGTAGACACGGGACCTCCTGGTGCCGTCCGGGGGAAGCTCTCTTAACGAAACTACAGCACGAAAGGCGGAAAGATCCCGACCTGCTAGGGCGTGTCGCCGCTTGGTTCAAACCAAGCCACTACTGCGGTGCGCCCCGTGATCTGCTCGCGTCGATAAGAGAAGAGATCGGCAGATTCGTATGTGCACGTCCGCGAAAACTCTGCGATTTCGACACCGGCCTTCGCCAACTGGTGAGCCACACCGCCGGACACGTCAACAGCAGCCGTTCCGACCGCAGACACCGCTCCGGACACCGGGCAAATCTCCATGGCTTCTTCCCGCATACTTTCAGGGACTTCATAGCACCGCGGGCAGATGGACGGACCGATGTATGCGGAGATTCTTTTCGCACCGGCCGCACGCATTTCTTCGGCCGCCTGAACTGCAGCACCGGCGAGCATTCCGCGACGCCCGGCGTGCACAACACCCACATGACCGGTATCCGGCGCAGTGAGTGCAACCGGAACGCAGTCGGCGGTGAGGATTGCCAGGCCAACACCGGGCCGGCCAGTAATCTGTGCGTCCGCCTGCGGTCCGAGGCCTATGTCGTCATCGGTCTGCACGTGGTGCACATCGGCACCGTGAACCTGGCTGACAAAGCTGATCTTGTCAGCCGAAAGAGACAGAACGGCAGCGAGGGCGGAGCGGTTCGCATCAACAAGCGTGTCGTCGTCTCCCACCGAACGGCCCAGGTTGAGCGAATTGAAGCTCCCGAAGCTGTAGCCGCCCCAACGGTCGGTGAAAGCCACGTGAGCTTTCCCCGCCAAACCGCTGTGAACGTGTCTGGCCTGCAGCACGGCGCTACTTCAGGAAGGAGGGAATGTCGAGCGAGTCGCCGCCGAAGTCATCGCGCTCATCCGGCAGTTCCTGTGGGATATCGCTCTTCTGTTCAGCTTCGACCTCCGGGGCTTCCGGGGCCGGGCTGTCTTCGCGCGCAGCCTGCGTGGCCGCAGCCGCCTGCGGTGCGGCAGCTGTCTGTGCTGCGGGAGTTGCCGCAGTCAGCGGCTGGCTTTCGCGTTCAGCCTTGGGCGTTGGGTCAAAGCCTGCGGCGATGACCGTCACGCGGACTTCGTCGCCGAGAGCTGAATCGATGACATTGCCGAAGATGATGTTCGCTTCCGGGTGAGCCGCTTCCTGAACCAGGCGGGCGGCTTCGTTGACTTCGAACAGCCCGAGGTCTTCGCCTCCCTGGACGAGCATGAGCACGCCGTGTGCACCGTCAATGCTGGCTTCCAGAAGCGGCGACGAGATCGCAGCTTCCGACGCTTGAATCGCACGGTCTTCTCCTACGGCAGAGCCGATTCCCATGAGTGCCGTTCCTGCGTCCTGCATAACCGACTTGACGTCAGCGAAGTCGAGGTTGATGTAGCCGGGAGTCGAAATGAGGTCAGTGATCCCCTGAACACCGGAGCGCAGGACTTCGTCTGCTGCGTTGAAGGCTTCGACGATTGTGACGTTTTTGTCGGAAATCGACAGCAGTCGGTCATTCGGAATGACGATGAGGGTGTCGACTTCTTCGCGCAGCGTGGCAATTCCGGCTTCTGCCTGTTCCGAACGGCGGCGCCCCTCAAAGGTGAAGGGCCGTGTGACAACCCCGATCGTCAGCGCACCCAGGCTGCGCGCAATGCGCGCAACGACGGGAGCGGCACCCGTTCCGGTGCCGCCGCCTTCGCCAGCGGTGACGAAGACCATGTCTGCACCCTCGAGCGCCTCCTTGATGGCGTCTTCCGAGTCTTCGGCGGCGCGTTTGCCGATTTCGGGATCGGCACCGGCGCCGAGGCCGCGAGTGAGTTCACGGCCGATTTCGATTTTGGTGTCTGCTTCGGACAGGACGAGGGCCTGGGCATCGGTGTTGATCGCGATGAACTCTACTCCGCGCAGACCGGCGTCGATCATACGCTGTACGGCGTTGACACCACCACCGCCGGTACCGGCAACTTTGATCTCAGCTCCGGAATTGGGGTATTCAGCCAAGTCGATTCCTCTTTCAGCGGTCGATGCCGATAATGGTCTTCGTCAGAACGGTATTAAAGGCGGTATGTGTGTGCAACCACCTGCGCGGTGTGTCTTAGCCGGTCAACCCTGCGAATATGCGTCCTGCGGCACGCGCGCCCACGCCGGCACTTCGTCCGTGGCAGCCGGGACTGCCGTGCTCTGCACGTCGATGGCCGCCGGTTCGTCTTGCATGACCGTTCGCGCAGTTGCGATCTTCGCCTCGACGTCAATCGGCTCGCCCAGGATCACAACGGCCGAGTAGTCCTTGCTGTGCCGTATGACCACGGCCGTCTGCGTGGGGCTCTTAACAGCAACGGCCGCGGTGTGCTCGGCGTTCTCCCCCAGACTGCTGACGAGCTGGGACGCGGTTTCGATGCCGGTCCGGTCGGCCGTTCCGACGTACAGCGGAACTCCCTTGGGCCTGCTGTCGGATTTGCTCAGCACAACCGCTTCGGGGTCGTAGATCTCCCAGCCTTCGGCGCGTTTGACCACAAACGCCGGCTGCCGGTCGTGCACCTTTACGCGCAGTGTGCGCGGACCCGCCGGGCTGATGTCGAAGCTGTGCGCAAGCGGAAACTCTTCGGCGAGTTCGTCTTTGAGCTCTTGGGATCGCAGCTGCGGCAACGGTGTTCCGCCATGCTGATCCAGTACGAAAGAGGCAACATCATCGGCGTTGACGAGCTTCTGGCCCTCAGCTTTGACATCCGTGAGTGCCAGCAGCGGGCTGAACCACGCGGCAGCTGCCAAGGCGAGCACGCCGACGGCTGCGGCGGAGGCCAGCAGCATCCGCCGCAGCCGCAGGGACCTGTGCTCCCTGCGGCGCTCGTCAAGGCTCGAGGTGCTCATCGGCTGCGCAGTGCGTCAAGAATCTCCGGCCCGACGATTGTCACGTCTCCGGCACCGGCGGTGATGACAACGTCACCGGGACGGCATCGCTGTGCAACGAGATCTGCCACCTCGGCAAATGACGGGACAAAAGTGACCTGCTCCTCTGGCAGCGGCACCTCAGCGGCGACGATCGCCCCGGTCACGCCCGGAATCGGATCCTCACGTGCGGGGTAGACGTCCATGACGATGACATCATCTGCCAAGCCCAGAGCCTCACCGAACTCGCGACGGAAATTCTGGGTGCGGCTGTACAGGTGCGGCTGGAAGACGACGCGCACACTGCGTTCAGGGTCGACAACCTGCTTGGCGGCGATGAGGAGATTGTGCAGCTCCGTGGGGTGGTGGGCATAGTCGTCAAACACCCGCACGCCCCTTTCAGTGCCTTTGTGCTCGAACCGGCGCTTGGTGCCGCCGAAGCGCCCCAGCCCCTCCGCGGCCGCGTCGACGTCGAGGCCGAGTTCTGCCACGACCGTCAGCGCAGCTGCTGCATTGCGCGCGTTGTACAGCCCCGGCAGGCTCAGTTCGTACCGGCCTGACCTGCCGCTCGCGGTTTCCAGAACAAAGCTTTGGGACTGGTGGGTGTGTTCGACGTCGACAATCCGGACGTCCGCGTCTGCCGAGGTGCCGTAGGCGATTACGCGGACTCCTCGGCTTCGCGCCAGGTCGGCGATTTCGCGGCTGCCGGCATCGTCGGCACAGGCAATGAGCACCCCGCCGTTCTCTTCGACCCTGTGGGCGAACTGTGCGAACGCCTCCCGGACCTTCTCCCAGCTGCCGTAGTGGTCAAGGTGATCGGCCTCAACATTGGTGACAACTGCGATTTCCGGGCTGTACAGAAGGAACGACCCGTCTGACTCATCGGCTTCGGCAACAAAGGCGTCACCGGTTCCGCTGTGGGCATTTGTGCCCGCAGCCGTCAGCACTCCCCCGATGACAAAGGACGGATCGGCACCACATGCCTGCAACGCCACCGTCGTCATCGAGGTCGTGGTCGTTTTGCCGTGAGTGCCCGCAATCGCAACCGTGCGGTAGCCCTCCATGAGCGCCGCCAGTGCTTCCGACCGGTGGATGATTGGAATTCCCCTGCTGCGGGCCGCCGCCAGTTCAGGGTTGCTTTCGCGAATCGCAGAAGACACGACAACCGTCCCCACACCGTCGACGGCTTCAGCGCTGTGCCCGATGTTGATCTTGGCTCCCTGTGCGCGCAGAGCCGTGACGACGGATGAGTCTTTGGCGTCAGAGCCGGTGACGGAGCAGCCGCGCATCAACATGACGCGGGCAATGCCGGACATCCCCGCTCCGCCGATGCCGACGAAGTGGATGGGCTCGCTGAGGTTGGGCTTCATTCAGCTCTCCTTTGTGTCGCGCTCACGACGGGTCTGGCGTTCGGACGGATAGCCGCGGTCGGGATGTTCTGCACCCGCTGCGGCAAAGATCTTCTCCGTCATCGCTCGATCGGCGCTGACGGGGAAGTCCAGCCCCCGAGCGGCGGCGCTCATCTGTGCAAGCCGGTCGGCGTCGCGCAACAGGGGCAGGACGGTGCTTCGCACACTGTCAGCAGTGAAGTCGGCATTGTCGATGAGCTTCGAGGCTCCGGCATTGACCGAATCAGCCGCGTTGCGCTTCTGTTCTCCGTTGCCGATTGCCAGCGGCACGTAGACCGCTGGAACTTCAGCGACTGTGACTTCTGCTACCGTTCCGGCGCCCGAACGGCACACGATGAGATCCGCGGCAGCGTAGGCGTTCTCCATGCCGTCGACGTATTCGACCACGTGATAGTCGGGGCAGTCCTTCGCCGCTTCCCGCAGCTCATCGGCTTTGCCCGCTCCCGTGATGTGCAGAACCTGAAGGCCGGTGAACTCCGCAGCGGTCTCGGCAAATGCTTCGTTGATCTTCTGCGCCCCGGATGACCCTCCCGTGACAACGAGGGTAGGAAGTTCGGGGTTGATGCCCAGCCGGTCCGCAGCCTGAGCTCGGTGGCCTGCGTCTGTGCGGTCCACCTGAGCGATTTCAATGCGCATGGGCATGCCCACGTGGTCACCGGCCATTGGCGTTGAGGCGAATGTGTAGCCGATGTGCGATGGGTGAGCGTATTTGGCACCGAGCTTGTTGGCCATGCCGGGAACCGCGTTAGCTTCGTGCAGAACAATCGGAATGCCGAGCGATTTGGCAGCCAGGTACGCGGGAGGGCAGACGTAGCCGCCCACTCCGACGACAACGTCGGTTCTGTGCTCCTTGAGCAGATGCCGCACCTGCCGGATGCATGATGCGAACTGGAAGGGAAAACTGAGAGCCTTGGAGTTCAGTCCCCGCGGGAACGGCACCTTCGGAATTGTCTCCAGGCGGTAGCCGGCCTGGGGCACGAGCCGCTTTTCCAAGCCTTCGTCCGTCCCGAGCATGAGGATGTCGGAATCGGGATCTTGAAACCGCAGATCATCGGCAATCGACAGCATCGGGGCAATATGCCCCGTTGTGCCGCCGCCGGCGAAGAGAACGTTGAGCATGATCAGCTCCTCCTTTTAAGGAAGGTCAAAGAGCCCCAGAAACGCGACCGCCGCTCGGCCAAAGCCGCAGCGACCCCGGTTTCTGAACGGGCAAAGGACAGCAGAAGACCCGCGGCTATCAGCGCTGCGAGCATCGACGAGCCCCCATAGGATACAAAGGGCAGAGGTACTCCGATCACCGGCGCAATTCCTGCGACAACCGCGATGTTGACCCCGGCCTGACCGATAAGCCAGGCAAAGACCGCCGCCGAAGCCGTCTGGACGAAAACACTCGTGGTCTGCACCATGAGCCGGTAGATCCCGAAGCCCAGAAGCGCAAACAGGCCGATGACAGCGGCTGCTCCCAGCAGTCCGAGTTCTTCGCCGATGATCGCGAAGATGAAGTCGTTGTGGGCTTCGGGAAGCCAGGACCATTTTTCGCGGCTGGCGCCGAGCCCCACACCCAGCCACCCTCCTGATGCAAGGGCGTAGAGGCCGTGGTCGGACTGCCAGTGGGCGCCGAGCGGATCACCGGCTTCCCCGCTGCTTCCGGAAAGCATGGCCATAACGCGGGTCATGCGGTTTTCGCTCGTCATGACGAAGAACGCGACGGACACGGCTGCTATAGCGGCCAGGCCGAAAATCCAGCGTTTGGGAAGCCCCCCGACGAGCAGTGCGGTGCCCAACACCAGAAAGAGGATCATGACCGTTCCCAGGTCCTGACCCGCGAGGACCAGGACAACCGCAGCACCGGCGAAGAACAGAAAGCCCGCCATGTTCTTAATGGTGAAAGGTCTGCGGACCATGAGCGCCATGTAGCGAGCTGTGAACAGCACCAGAGCGATTTTGACGAACTCGGACGGCTGAATCTGCACGGGGCCGATGCGAATCCAGTTGCGGTTGCCGTTGATGGAAACACCCAGAGGGGTCAGCGGCAGCACCTGCAGGATGAGACTGAGGATCAGAACCACATAGGTCAGGCGGAAGCTGGCCTTCACGGGCGTGAAGGACACTGCAAACATAAGAGCCAGGCCCGAGGCCGCATAGATCGCCTGCCGCAGGAAGACAGAGAACGCCGAAGAGACACTCGCATCCCCGGACGTGACCGATGACGCCGACAGCACCATGAGCAGACCGACGCCGGTCAGCGCCGTGACGGGAATGAGGATCAGGTAGAACGTGGCCGTCTTCCGCGCCAGAAGGCGCTGCCACCTGTCGGACAGCTCGGTGATCTGTGCACGGAAGCCCCGCCGTCGGGAAGGGGCTGCTCCGGTCACGACAGGGCACCTCGCACAGCGTCGGCGAACAGTTCACCGCGCGTTGCGTAGTTGAGGAACTGGTCCATGCTGGCCGAAGCCGGTGCCAAGAGCACCGTGTCGCCTGCAGCGGCGTGCTGCCCGGCCGCGGCGACTGCCCGGTGCATAACATCCGCCCCACGGCTTCGGCTGTCCTCCACAACGTCAGGACCCGACGGCGGAACTACCGTGTAGTTGACATTCGCGGCTTCGAGCGCCCCTATCAGCTCGGCAGAGTCTGCGCCGATGACAACTGCGGTCCGAATCCGGTCGGCAAAGCTCTTAACCAAGTCAGTGAAATCTGCGCCCTTGGCCAGTCCCCCGGCGATCCACACAATCGATTCGCACGCCGCCAGCGATGCGGCAGCGGCATGGGGGTTAGTGGCCTTAGAGTCGTCCACCCAGGTCACACCGTCTGCCTGCGCGACCACTGCGTTGCGGTGGTCACCCACCCGGTGATTGCGCAGACCGTCGCGAACAGCTGCCGGTTCAATGCCGATGCTGCGTGCCAAAGCAGCAGCGGCCAAAGCGTTGAGCACCTGGTGGTCTGCCGGTTTCGCACCGGGCGCTCCAGATGCCTGCGCGACGTCTTCAAGTGAGCCGAGTTCCTGGGCCGCGGTCTGCCGGCGCTGGGCAAAAGCTCGGTCGGCGAGAACGTCCCCGACTACGCCGAGTTCACCCACGCCGGGCGTGTCAAGGCGAAAGCCCACGGCGCGGGCACCTTCAATCACTTCGGCGTCCTCGACGAGTTCGCGCGTTGCGGAATCTTCGCAGCTGTACACGCACGCCAGCTGGACATTGGAGTAGACCTTCGCCTTATCGGCCACGTAGCCGTCCCAGCCGCCGTGCCAGTCGAGGTGGTCATCGGCAAGGTTGAGCACCGCGGCCGAATGGGCTGCCATGGAGAACTGCCAGTGCAGCTGGAAACTCGACAGCTCAATCGCGAGCACTTCGGCACCGGGATCGAGCACCGCCTCCAGCAGCGGAGCGCCGATATTGCCGCACGCCCTGGACTGGAGTCCCTGTGCTTTGAGCATCGAATCGAGCATCGAGGTGGTGGTTGTCTTGCCGTTGGTGCCGGTGACAACAAGCCACGGGGCGCTGTTGGCGCCGCGCACGCGCCAGGCGAGCTCCACCTCGCCGATCACCGGAACACAGTGTTCGGCGGCGTCGACCAGCAGCGGTTGGTCCGGCCGCCAGCCCGGCGAGGTGCACACCAGGTCCGGCAGACGGCCCGAAGCCGTGCGCGGCAGCTTCTCAACGTGTTCGGCTCCGCGGCGAATATCGACGTCAAACACCCTGAGAATTGTCTCGTGTTCAGATTCGTCACGCTGTGCATCGGCGTCGACGACGATGACTTCGGCTCCGCGCTCAGCCAGGTGGACAGCCATCGGGTAGCCGGATACCCCAAGCCCTGTCACGCACACGACAATGCCTGCAAGAGACGATTCCGGGCCGTGGATCGCTTCTGGAATGCGGTCTTTGTTCGGGTAGTCCACCGGCTCCGCTCCGGGCGGGCTGATGGCGGGAATGAGCACCGGCTGCTCACCGGCTGCATCGCCAGCGGGCATGACTGCGTCATCGGCCAACGTTGGACACCCACTCCCCGTAGAACAGAGAAACGCCGATGACCGCGAAGACCAAAGCCACAATCCAGAAGCGGATGACGATCGTCACCTCGGCCCAGCCTTTGAGCTCGAAATGGTGCTGCAGCGGAGCCATGCGGAAGATCCTCTTGCCCGTCAGCTTGAACGAGCCCACCTGCAGGATCACAGAGAGTGTGATGATGACGAACAGGCCGCCGAGGACCACCAGAAGCAGCTCAGTGCGCGACAGGATCGCAAGACCGCCGAAGGCACCGCCGATCGCCAGCGAACCGGTGTCTCCCATGAAGATCTTCGCGGGCGAGGCATTCCACCACAGGAAGCCAACACAGGCCGCGGCGATTGCCGCGGCGACAATGGCAAGGTCGCGCGGGTCGCGCACTTCGTAGCAGCCGGCCCGAGCAGATGACATGAGGTCGCAGTTCTGTGTGGACTGCCACGAGGTCATGAGGACGTAGGCGGCGAACACGATCGCGGATGCGCCGGCGGCCAGACCGTCGAGGCCGTCCGTGAGATTCACTGCGTTCGACACGGCCGTGACGACCAGGTTCGCCCAGATGATGAACAGGACCAGGCCCAGACCGAAACCGGCAAAAGCCAGGTCGACGCGTGTGTCCCTGAAAATCGAGATTGCGGTGGTTGCGGGAGTTTCCCCGTAGGAGTTCGGGAAGAACAGCGCGACAACGGCGAAGGTCACCCCGACAAATGCCTGCCCGATCATCTTCGGCACCGGTCGCAGGCCCAAGGAGCGCTTCTTGGAGATTTTGATGAAGTCATCCAAGAAGCCCACAATGCCCAGGCCCGTCATGAGCCACAGGACCAGCAGACCCGACATGGTCGGCTGGGAGCCCGTCAGCAGGTGAGCCAGGAAATAGGCCACGAGGGTCGCCAGGATGATGACGACACCGCCCATTGTGGGCGTGCCCCGCTTGGTTGCGTGGGATGCCGGACCGTCGTCGCGAACGAACTGTCCGTAATTCCTCTTGACAAGGATCTTGATGTACTGCGGCGTGCCCAGCAGGGTCAACAACAGGGCAAAGCACGGGGCGAGGACGACTGCGATCATTGCGCTACTGAAACTCCTGCGAATTCGTCTCCCAGGTATCGCAGACCGGCGTCACGGGAGGACTTGAACAGAACAATGTCACCGGGCTCGACTTCAGATGCCAGAAGTTCGCGGGCTTCCGTCACGGTGGGCACCCAGGCCGCTTCACTGCCCCAGGAGCCTTCGAGGTTTGCCGCCTGGTAGATGGGCAGAGCTCCCTGGCCGACGGCAATGGTGCGGGTGATGTTCAGACGGACCACCAGGTGGCCGATCTCGTAGTGTGCCTCAGCTGATTCGTCTCCGAGTTCGAGCATTTCGCCCAGAACCGCGAAGGTCCGACGAGGCGGGTGGTCGGCATCCCCCGCGCCCATGGCGGCGAGGGTCTTCAGGGCCGCGCGCATCGAGTCTGGGTTGGCGTTGTACGCGTCGTTGAGGACGGTGACGCCGTTGGGCGAGTCAATGAGCTCCATGCGCCACCGGCTGGCAGCGCCGGATGTGGCGAGGATGGTTGCAATGTCCTTGGGAGCGACACCGCACAGGTGCGCAATAGCCGAGGCGGCCAGCGCATTGGACACGTGGTGTTCGCCCAGCAGCGCAAGTTCGATGTGAAGCGGTTCTGGATGATCGGGAAGGTGCAGGTCGAAGGCCGTGCGGCCCGACGGCTGGATGTCGACGTCAGAGGCCCAGACGCCCTCGTCGACATTCGTCCCGAAGAACAGGGTGTCCACGCCCTCAGCCAGAACCGACTGCATGGAGCGCACGCGCGGATCATTGCCGTTGAGCACCGCGGTTCCGCCGGGGATGAGCGATTCGACGAGCTCGGCCTTGGCTCGAGCGGTGTTCTCGATGGACCCGAAGACTCCCGCGTGCGCCGAACCGACTCCGAGTTCGACGGCGATGTCCGGGCGCACGAGCGAAGTCAGATAGGCGAGGTTGCCGATGTTGCGTGCGCCCATTTCGAGCACGAGGTACCGAGTGCTGGCACCGGCACGCAGCGCGGTGAGCGGAACACCGACTTCGTTGTTGTAGGAGTTCGGCGGCCACACGGTCTCTCCGGCTGTCGACAGCAGCGCTGCAGCGAGGTCTTTGACCGTGGTCTTTCCGGCAGAGCCCGTAATCGCCACAACCGTGAGCTCACCCACGCTGCGCAGCGCTTCGACATTCGCCTTTGCCAGCTGGCCAAGAGCCGCGGTTGCGTCATCGACGACGCACGAGGGCAGGTGCTCGCCGTCGACGGACGGAACGGCTTCGGCGATGACGAGCGCCGCACCGGCCTGCACGGCCGCGGCGGCGAATTCGAGGCCGTCGTGGTTCTCCCCCGTGCGCGCGACGTAGATGTCACCGGGGCCCACTTCGCGGGAGTCTGTGACGGCACCGGCGCAGAGAACCGCGTCCGGTGAGATTCCGTAGAGTTCGCCGCCAGTGGCCTGGGCGATTTCTTCAGCAGTGAATTCCTTCATATCCCTTCAGACCTTACCGGTTAGCCGTGGGAGAACCGCACTGTGAGACGGCGGCGCGTGTTATTTCACGGTCGTCAAATGGCAGCTTGGTCTCGCCGTAGTCTTGGCCGGGTTCGTGACCCTTGCCGGCAACCAGGATAGTGCCACTGGTGCCCGCTGCCGCCACCGCCGCCTCAATTGCCTCTCGCCTGCTGGCGTACTCGACGACAGCGTCGGCGGCAGCCCGGCTGGTGCCGTCAGAGACCGCTGCGCGGGCACCGCTGATGACTTCGGCGCGAATGGTCGCAGGATCTTCACTGCGGGGGTTGTCGTCGGTGATGATGACGACGTCTGCGTTCTCCGCTGCGGCTCGGCCCATGAGGGGACGTTTGCCGTGGTCGCGTTCTCCGCCCGCACCGCACACCACGACCAGGGGCTGACCTGCCAGACCGGAGAGAGCCTTTTCAATTGCGTCGGGAGTGTGCGAATAGTCGACAATGGCGCGCGGGGCGTGTTCTGATACGACTTCCATCCGGCCGGGAACGCGAACGCTGAAGTCCTTTGCCGCTGAGGCGAGCTCTTCTGCCGACACACCGGATTCGAGCAGCATGGCAAGCGCCAGCGCGGTATTGCTGATGTTGAAATCCCCCGGCAGCGGGCTTTGGGCGCGGATGCTGCCGTGCGGACCGCTGAGGGTGAACGCAAGGCCGTCGACATCGCCGATCGTGTAGTCTGCTGAGTCTTCGACACCGGCGGCGACGGTGGCTGCGGGGATCTGCGACTCCCGCGCAAGTCGGCGTGCCCAGTCGTCTGCCAGCACGATGACGCCCCGGGATGCGAACTCGGGTGTGAACAGAAGGGCTTTCGCGCGGTAGTACTCTTCCATGCTCCCGTGGAAATCCAGGTGGTCCTGGGACAGATTGGTGAAACCTGCCACGGTGAAGTGCGTGCCGTCGACCCGGTGCTGGCTCAGCGCGTGGGAGGACACCTCCATGGAGCACGCTTCAACGCCCTGGTCGCGCATGTCTTTGAACAGACGGTGCAGGTCGGGAGCTTCCGGGGTGGTTCGGGCGCTCGGCTGTTCCTGCCCGGCGATGACGGTGGCTACCGTTCCGATCAGCCCTGTTGTCTTGCCGAGCTTCTGCAGCAGGGCGTCCAGGATGAAGGTGCTCGTGGTTTTGCCGTTGGTTCCGGTGATGCCGAACAGGGCCGGGGCCTGCGGGTCTGTTCCGTAGACTGCGGCAGCGATGTCACCGAGGACCGCCCGAGGTGCCGGGTGGCAGAGGACCGGAATGTCGCCAACCGCTTCCGACAGCAGGTCTCGTCCGGCCTGATCGGTGAGGATCGCTGCGGCGCCGCGGTCGAGTGCCTGCTGGGCGAACTGCGCTCCGTGCGCGTTCGCTCCCGGAAGGGCCGCGTACAGTCCGCCTGGCGATACGGTCCTGGAGTCCAGACTCACACCGCTGACGGTGATGTTCCCATCCCCGTGAACGACGGCTCCGCCGGGGAGTTCGCTCAGCTTCATCATTTCCATTCTTTCGGAATCAGTTTCGGTTCTTCAGTCGATGGGGCAACGCCCATCTGCCGCAGCGCGTATCCGGTGACTTCTGAGAACACCGGTGCGGCAGAGGTACCACCGTAGTATCCCTTGGTGGGTCGCTGCAGTGTGACGCTCACGGCGAGTTTCGGATTTTCTGCTGGAGCCACACCGGAGAAGTTCGCGGTGTAGCCGCTCTCCCGGTCGCTGGTCTCGACAATCTGGGCTGTTCCGGTCTTTCCGGCCGCCCGGTAGCCCTTGATCTGTGCGGATGTGCCGGTCCCCTCGGCAACGGCGGCTTCGAGCATGGTGATCACCGAGGCCGCCGTCTGATCGCTCACAACGCGGGTGCCTTCTTTCGGCGGGATCTCCGAAACCCGGCCGGAGTCGTTCACGGTTCCCTTTACGAGCTGCTGGGGTACGCGCACTCCCCCATTGCCGAGCGTGGCGAACGCTGAAGCGCTCTGCAGCGTGGTTGCGGAGACTCCCTGGCCGAACATGACGGTGTACGCGGTGCGTCCGTCCCATTTGTCGATGGGGTGGACGCTGCCGGCTGTCGCACCGGGGAAGTCGATTCCGCTGGACTTGCCGAGTCCGAATTTTGTGAGGTAGTCGTAGCGTTGCTGCGGGCTGAGCTTCTGACCGGCCATGAGTGTTCCGGTGTTGGATGACTGTTCGATGATCCCGGAGAAGGTGAGCTTTTCGTCTGCGTGCGGACTGGAGTCGCGGAACTCTTCGCCGTTGGGCGCTTTCCATTTGTCCGGCACCGTGAAGCGGCTTTCCGGTGTGACCAGTCCCTCTTCGATGAGCGCTGCAGCCGTAATGGCCTTTCCGGTCGAACCGGGTTCGACGGGGTCGGTGAATGCGCGTGCTCCTCGGTTGGCTCCGTCGACACCGCCGGGATCGTTGGGGTCGACGGTGGGCGCCTGGGCAACTGCCAGAAGCCTGCCCGTGCCTATCTCCTCAACGACGACCGTGCCCCATTCGGCTTTGTGATCTTTCACTGCAGCAGCGATTGAACGCTGCGCAAACAGCTGTATCTGGGGGTCGATGGTCAGTTCGAGGCCGGTGCCGTTTACCGGCGGCTTGGTGTCGTTTTCGCCCAGCGGGATGATGTCGCCGCGCAGCCCCTTTTCGAACTGTCTGCTGCCGTCTTTGCCCTGAAGCTGTTTTTGGTGCTGCAGTTCAAGGCCCGCCAGCGGCACGCCGTCAGAGCCGACCCACCCGATGAGGTTGCCGGCGACCGCACCGGAGGGATAGGAGCGGACGGTGTATTTCTCGGCTGTGATGCCGGGAATTTCGAGTTCTTGTATCTCCCGCCAGACTTCGCTGGTGATGCCGGTGGCTACGGGATTCCACCTTTTGTCTCCGCTGAGCTTCGGGAAGATCAGGCCGGCTTCGGTGTCGAGGACAGGGGCCATTGCCTTCGCCGCACCCCAAGCGCCGAGTGGTTTGTCGTCATCGTCTTTGTAGGCTGCGACGTTCACCTGATCGACGACTATCTGGTAGCGGTCGGCGTTGTCTGCAAGCACTGTCCCGTCTGCACCGATGATGACGCCGCGGTCTGCTGGAAGCGGCTGGGTAACAAGACGCCCGGCGAGAGCGCGCGAAGCGATCTGTGAAGCGTCCAGCCCTTGAATCCACACGAGTCGGCCGAGAACGCCGATCAGCACGAGCACTGAGAAGAAGGCGACCAGCCGCGTGCGGATCATGAATCCGCGCTGCCGCTTGGTCTTGGCGGACCGACCAGAACGCGGATTCATAGTTTCCCTTACTTGTCGGCCTGTTCGTTTGGCTCTTGGAGCTTCGGCGGGTTGAGCGCTCCGCTGCTGCCGCCGACTACCGGCAGCCGCTCGTCGGATTTCAGGTTCGGTTTGATGTCGTCGCGGGCGTCTTTGCGAGGCCCCGGGACATTGCCGTCGGGCGCTTTGTCCTCGCCCTGTGGGGCATCGACTATTGTGCCATCTTCGCGGATGAACTTAATGGATGCTGCGGGCTTCAGACCCTGAGCTTTCGCTGAGTCTTCGATGTTCTGCGGGCTCATCCGGTACGAGAGGTCTTCAGCGAGGCGGTCGCGGTCATCCGTCAGCTTGTCGCGTTCGGTGCTGAGCTCCTGCACGCGGTAGGTGCTGTGGTTGATGAAGATGTTCGTCACCAGAATGAGTGCCAGCCCCACCACGATGGTGGCTACGCACAGCAGAGAAAAAGAGGACCGAGCTTCAGCAATTTCCGGTACGACGAGGCGCAGCTTCGGTTTGCTCTGCTCTGTTTGCTTCTGCGGGCGACTTCGGGGAGCGGCCGTTTTGACTGCGTGGCTCATTGCGGCTTCTCCTTTGTCTTCTGCACTGCCCTCAGGCGCACACTCGCTGCGCGCGGGTTGGTCTCGATTTCTTCTGCGTCGGCTTTGTCTGCTCCCCTGGTCAGGTCTTTCAGCCAGGGCTGCAGGTGTTCGGGCACGACGGGCAATTCCGGAGGTGCCGCACTGACGGTGCCGGCCCGGAAGAGCTTCTTGACGATGGTGTCTTCGAGGGACTGGTAGGACTCGACGACCGCGGTTCCGCCCACGTGCAGGCCTTCGAGGGCCTGCGGGAGGGCGGAGCGAAGAATGTCCAGCTCCGCATTGACTTCAATGCGCAGTGCTTGGAACGTCCGTTTGGCTGGGTGCGAGCGTCTGCGCTGCCCTTTGGGTTCGGGAATGACCCGCTGCAGCATTTCTGCCAGCTGGTCGGTGGTTTCCCACGGCCGTTTCTGGCGGTCTTCGACGATGACAGAGGCGATCTTGTCAGCCCAGCGCTCCTCGCCGTACTCGGAGATGATGCGAGCCAGTTCCGCCTGGGGGTAGGTATTGAGGATGTCTGCCGCTGTCAGGGCGTCTTCTGCGTTCATCCGCATATCGAGTGCGGTTGCGCGCGAATAGCTGAAGCCGCGGTCGTCGTCATCGAGCTGCAGTGAGCTCACACCGAGATCGAAGAGGACCCCAGCTAAGCGCACGCCGCGCTGCGCAAGGATCGCACCGAGTTCGTCGTCACGCGCGTGCACCGGCGTAAAGCGCTTGCCGAAGCGCTGAAGCCTGCTGCTTGCAATGGCGATAGCTTCGGGATCTCTGTCGATGCCGATGACATGCACGTCGTCGCTGGATTCGAGCACACCTTCTGAATGACCGCCCATGCCGAGCGTCATGTCCGCAACAACGGGGGTGTCCCCGGCTTCGATGACGGCTTCGATGCCCACGGTCAGCAGCTGAACGCACCTGTCCAGGAGGACGGGTACGTGCGGGTAGACGCTCATTGTCATCCTCCTTCTTCTCATTCTTCGCGGCTGTTGAACCTAAGACCCCGTCCGGCCGTGCCCTGGCACCGGGGAAGTGTGTCAGGACTTCCTGGCTTTGGAATCGGGGAAGTATTCCAAAACCCTGTGTTCGGTCGGACGGAGTCTTCGGACCAACAATCAGAAAACTCCGGGAATCACCTCGTCGGTTCGGTCGGCGAATCCCTGCTCGGTCTGTGCGAGGTACTCCTCCCACAGAGCTGAATCCCAGATCTCAGCACGGTTTCCCATGCCGATCACTGCGACATCGCGGTCAAGTGATGCGTACCGGCGCAGGATCTGCGGAATGGTGAACCGCCCCTGCTTGTCCGGCTGCTCAGCCGAAGCCCCGGAAAGAAACACGCGGAGGTAGTCCCTGGCGTCCTTGCTCGTCATGGGAGCGGCGCGAAGCTGCTCGTGGACGGTTTCGAACTCCCGGGTCGAGAACAGGGTGAGACAGCGCTCTTGACCACGGGTGATGACCAGACCTCCGGCCAGTTCCTCACGGAACTTTGCGGGCAGGAGAAGACGACCTTTGTCATCGAGCCGCTGATTATGCGTGCCGAGGAACATGTCGTCTCACCCCTTTCGAAGCCACATGACTCCGATGCGCCCCACTATACTCCACTTTCCCCCACCATGTCCTCCCCAGGGCCCAAAATTGGACCTAGGCCCAGTATTTTGCCTGGTCACAGCGGTGGTAGAAAGTGGGGCGAGTCGGCCGCCAGGGCCCGAAAACGCTTCCAACCTGGGCCCAACGGCGGTCAGCCCCACCGAAATGCCCACCAGAACAGCCCCGCTTAGGCCTCTGAGGAGGAAAGTGGGGGCGCGTGGGGAGGAAAGTGGAGTGACCAGTGGGAGAAAGTGGGGAGCAAAGTGGAGTGGGCCCAGGGTGTGGGGCAGAATGGTGCCTATGACGACACCTTCGCCCGAAGCAATTCAGCACTACGGAGAAGTCGCCTCGCGACTGACTCACGCGGTGAGTTCGGTACTCGACGGCAAAGCCGATACCGTCCGCCTGGCAATCACATCGCTTTTTGCGGGCGGTCATCTTCTGCTGGAAGACGTTCCCGGCGTAGGCAAAACCCTGCTGGCCAAAGCGCTCAGCCGCTCTGTGGGCGGCACCGTTCGACGCATCCAGTTCACCCCGGACCTGCTGCCCTCGGACGTTCTGGGCGTCAATCTGTTCAACCAGGAGACTCGCCACTTCGAGTTTCGAGCCGGGCCGATCTTCTCCAACATCGTCATCGCCGACGAAATCAACCGCGCCTCCCCCAAAACGCAGTCAGCCCTTCTGGAAGCCATGGCCGAATCTCAGGCGACAATCGACGGGACCACGTACCTCATGCCTGATCCGTTTATGGTTGTCGCAACCCAGAACCCCATTGAAATGGAGGGCACCTACGCACTTCCGGAAGCCCAGCGCGACCGCTTCCTCATGCGCACCTCCGTGGGCTATCCCTCGTTGGCCGACGAAGTTTCGATGCTCGGCTCCCACGTGGGCCCGGATCCGCTCGACCGGCTTTCGCCAGTAACCACCACAGAAGAGCTCACGGCCCTTCGCACGGCGGTGGCGGCCCTCCCGGCGACCGACGAACTTCGCACTTACATAGTGAGCCTGGTTGTTGAGACCCGCAGCGACGCCTCTATCCGCATGGGCGTTTCACCGCGAGGATCGGTGGCTCTGCTGCGTGCCGCGCAGGCCAATGCCGTTCTCGAGGGCCGTGGCTATGTCACACCGCACGACGTGCAGGTTATGGCTGTCCCAGTCCTTTCCCACCGCGTTATTCCCCAGGACTCCGACTCCCCCGATGTCGCCGAGCAGCTTGTGGCCGACGTCGTCAGGAGGGTGCCGGTTTCGGCATGAGGATCAACACCTCCGGCTGGGTCTTCATCATCCTCGGCTCAGCGCTCATCATCGCGGCCTACCGGTTCGGCTTCCCGGGCCTTCTTCCCGTGGGCATTGTGTTCATAGGCCTCGTCGCCTTCAGCCTGCTGGCGGCTCTGATCACCAGTTCTCAGCTGAGTGCACAGCTGGTGGCTGACGCGCCGACCCTGGACGGCACCGCAATCACCAGGGTCGGCGACGAGCTCGTCGTCACGGTGCGTGCGGCGAATCGCCTGCCCGCTCCCCTGCTGCCCTTTGATCTGACCTTGCACTCAAAACCCGGATTCGGCACCGATCAGAACGCACACATCGGCGCCCTGCCGCCGCGGGGATATGCAGATGTACAGGCGGTTTTCGTTCCCACTCACCGTGGAATGACCGGGGTCGAGAAGCTCTCGGCAGCTGTCAGCGGACCCTTTGGTCTGACTGCGGCACTGCGCGCGGTTCCCGGCTCACTCGATGTTGCCGCAGCACCGGCTGAAGCGCCGGTCGGGATTCCGCAGTCCCTCTCAGCCCACCTATCGCGCGTATCGAGCGACCGGGTCTCACGCGGGAGGGGAACCCGCGACTACTTCACTCGCGAATACGCACCCGGGGACGATCTGCGATACATCCACTGGAAGACCACCGCCCGCCTGGGTGAGCTTGCGGTCCGCCAAGAAGCAGAAGAGGAACACGCCACCGCGATCGTCGTCCTCGACGGAGGCGTTCAGCCGTCGTCCGCCCAGACCGAGGCCGGCACACAGTTCGAAACGCTCGCAGCCGCCGCTGCCGCGGCAGTGCGCGCATACTTCGCCGCCGGCTATGACGTTCGCCTGCTGTGCGGAGATGAGGACATTCAGATTGAAGCCCGCTCGCTGGACCTGCCGCACGCCGAGCTGGCGATCGCCCAGGCGGATGGTCGCAGTGTGCCCGGGAGCGTGCGCCTTCCGCAGAACGTCGAGACCGTCGTCGTGTGTGCCAGCCGCGGCAGCGTCAACGTGAACATTCCCGCGCGCGCCCACGTGTGGGCTGCCGATTCGGCTGCCGTCTACAGCGGTGCAGACGAACCGGTTCTGCCTGCTCAGTGGTCGCTGACGGCAAGGAGGGGACGCTGATGCAGATGGTCCGCTCCCTTCTTCTGTTTGCCGCGCTGTCGCTGGCAGCCTACGCCACGACCGCCATGTTCTCCGGGCTTGAGCTTCTTGTGCCGGTCATCTCGGTCATCGGCATCACCCTGTTCGTCGGCTGGCTGGCCCGCATGGTCCGGAAGGTCTCCGAGTCCGGGCTGGCGGTCCTCGTTCAGTTCCTCGCGGCAAGCTTCGCCGTGCTCCTCATCTGCGTACCCGAGTCGCTCACGCTCGGCTTCATTCCGGGCCCGTCGTCGATTTCGGCGCTCGTGTCGTCGGTCAGCGCAGGCTTCGAGGACGTGGCCACCAAGCAGATTCCGCTGGCCATCACCGGCGGGCTCATCACAATCTTCACTCTGGGCTTCGGCTTCCTGGCCCTAATAGTCGACGGCCTGGTGTCCGACCTTCGCGTATCGAAGGCGCCGGCACTTCTGCTGCTGACGGTGTGGGCTTTTCCCGTGTACTTCGCTTCGGTGCACACCAAGCCGGTCCACATGGCAGCGATCAGCGCCGCGTTCATCACGGTTCTTCTGACGGAGTATGCGAGTTCGGTGTTCAGAGCGCCCGGCAGCGAAGAGTCGGCTGTCGGCAATGAAAAGCACACGGCCGCCACTAGGCCTGGAGCCGGGGCCCTTCGCCAGCGCGGCACAGTTGTCACCTGGGCCAGAAACGGCCTGCGCCGGTTTCCCGGGACTGCTCTGCTGGCCGGTGCTCTGGCTCTCGTGTTGGGCATCGGTCTGCCCACCGTGCTGCCGGCGATCACCGCAACTCCCCACTACTCCAGTGAGCGCACTGAAGATCTCACGATCATCAATCCGTTCCTCACCCTCCGCAAGGATCTGCAGAACCCGTCAGATGACCCGGTGTTCACCTACACGACCACTGACCCCGGCGGTGTCGAACCCATCCGCCTGACTTCGGTCAGTGAGTTCGACGGCGAAGTGTGGAAGCCAGCTGAGTTCCCGCTGAGCAGGTCGCGCACTGCCGACGGCGGCTTGGCCAATGCACGGAAGCACGCCCCAGCAGGCGCTCAGCAGAGCGCCGAGTTCTCGATCGGCAATCTCGACCAGGCCTATCTGCCGGCTCCCTTCGCTCCCACACAAACCCACAGCGCCGGCCCACAGTGGCTGTACGACCCGAAGACGCTCACGATCGTAGGCAGCGGCGTGACATCGCGGGGACTGAGCTATTCGGTTGACTACCTTTCCGTGCAGCCGACTGCGAAGGAACTCGATGACGCCGGCGCCGATGCGGGGCGTTCGGCTGATCAGAAATACACTCAGCTGCCGAACGACGTTCCTGCGGACATCACCGACAAGGCGCGAGAGCTCACGAAGGACGCAGAATCGCAGTGGGCTAAGGCTGCCGCCATTCAGGCGTATTTCCACAGCGGCGATTTCACCTACTCCCTCGAAGCTCCGACGAAGGCCTCCAGTTCAGCACTGGCGGATTTCATGCGCCAGAAGAAGGGCTACTGTGTCCAGTTCTCAGCTGCCATGGCCTCTATGACCCGCTCGCTGGGCATCCCCACGCGGATTGGTGTGGGCTTCACCGCCGGCACAGAAACAGGTGACGGCCAGTACCAGGTGACTTTTGCCCAGGCCCACGCTTGGCCGGAGCTGTTCTTCGACGACATCGGCTGGGTTCGCTTCGAACCGACCCCCGGCGGTCCCGTTGGTGAGATCCCCGCCTGGACGACCGCCAGTGGGCAGTCCGAGGATGCCGAGCCGACGGAAGAGCCCACATCCGAAAGTCCGGAACCGACTCCGGAAGAAACTGACGACGCCGGTGGTGCAGAGGATGAGGAATCCGATTCTTCAGACCCCGGAGCCGCTGACGCCGCCGCTGACGTTCCGCCGTGGGTGTGGCTGACGCTTGCCGCTGCGGTGGTCCTTGCGTTCCTGCTTCTGCCCGTGATCGTCCGCTCTGCCCAGCGACGTCGCCGGCTCAGGGCTGGGGCTGTCGGACTGTGGGACGAGATCACCGCGACCGCCGCCGATGCCGGGCTTCCCATCCGCTCGTCGATGACGGCACCGGCTGCCGCCTCCGCTCTGGCTGAGCACGCTCCCGAAAGTGCGGCGGAACTCGAAAGCGCCGCGCAGGCATCGGACGCTCAGCGCTACGGCAACGCCGACATCAGCCTCAGGGCAGATGACAGCCGCGGTCTGGCTCTCGATGTTCGCAGCGAGCTCTTCGGCCGTCTGCCCCGGCTGCAGCGTGCAGTGAAGACCGTTCTGCCTGCGAGCGTGTTCCACAGACGAAAATAGGACAGCGTCCGCTATGACTGCGGGCAGGCAGTTTCAGCCGGGTCGGCTGCCCAGCACGGGAACTGCCGAAAGCGCCGGCGGCGGTGGAATTCTCCACCGCCGCCGGCGCTTTTGTTTCCGATAGCGCTCTTGCGCGCGATTCAGCCTTCCCGGCGTTTGTCCCAGCGGTCTTCCATGCGCTCCATAAAGGACGAGCGGCGCTTGGGAGCGGCAGAGCCCCGAGGGGCTGATGCCCTGTTGGGGGAAGACGCCGCGGCGTTTTCGTCCGGGGTCACTGCGTAGTAGCCGCCGAAGACCATGGCGGCGAAGCCGACAACACCGCCTACAGCGGCCATCGGCATAGTGAAGAAGAACAGCGAGGCGATTGCCGCCGCCAGACCGGAAACGAGTATGACGATTCCCAGAACGAGTCGACGCGGTGAGATTCGCAGCCCAGGCGCGTCTTCAGCAGGGCGTGAAATGTTCTGGGCGAAGCCGGGATCTTCGCTTCGCAGCTGCTGTTCAAGCTGGTCGAGAAGCTGCTGTTCGTGATCTGAAAGAGCCATAGTGTGAACTTCCTGCCCAAAACTTCCTGAAGTCGATATGACCAATGATAGTGCCACATGAGTCTTTGAGTTCCATGGGCGGAGAAAAAGTTCCTATTCCGGTGGCAGAAGCGATGCTGCGGAGATGGCGTTCGCGCCGAACTTCTTGCGGATTTCGTCGACGGCAATATCGGATTCCCGCGTTGACCGCCCCTCGCCTTCTAAGGTCTCCTGCCTGCCGACAACATCGACCGACTGAAGATTCGATGCCGCCACACCCAGCAGTCTGGCTCCCGTCCGCTTAGCCGCGGCCGCCTCGAGAGCCCCGAGGAGCGCCTCGTACACCTCACCGGTGACATCGGTCGGCGCCGGCAGGGTGACTGCCCGGGTGGTGGTGGTGAAATCCGGTGAGCGAAACTTCAGCGTGACCGTGCCTGCGGCGAGCCCCTCCGCGCGGACTCGGGCAGTCACCCTGTCGGTCAGACGAAGAAGTTCGGTTCGCAGGCGCTCCAGCTGGTAGATGTCTTCGTCGAACGTGCTCTCAGCGCTGATCGAATGATCCTTGGCCTTTTCGTGAACTGTCCGACTGTCGCGCCCCTGCGCGTATCCGATAAGCGCTGGGCCGGCTGACCCAAGAGTCTTCGCCGCCCATACCGGCGACTGGCGGGCCAAGTCGCCGATCGTGCGAATACCGTAGCGAGACAGGGTTTCGTGCGTGGCCCGCCCGACTCCGGGCAGCGCCGTGACGGGCATCGACTCCATGAACTGCGCCTCTTTGCCCACCGGGACCACCAGCTGTCCGTTGGGCTTGGCTCGTGCCGAGGCGATCTTCGACACGACCATCGCCCTCGACAGGCCGATGGAGGACGGCAGGCCGGTCTTCTCGGCAATGGTCTGCCGCAGCTGCAGGGCGATTTTCGCGGGGCTGCCCAGCCTGCGCACCGCACCGGAAACATCGATGTATCCCTCGTCGACGCTGACACGGCTGAAATCCGGGGTGATGTCGCCGACCACATCAAAAACACGGCGTGAGTACTCGGAGTAGACGCCCTTTGTGGGCGGTACGACCACGGCACCTGGGCACAGCGCCAGGGCCCGGCCGATCGGCATAGCCGAATGTACGCCGTAGGCGCGCGCCTCATAGCTTGCCGAGGAGACCACTCCCCTCCCGCTGCGTCCGCCGACGATAACGGGACGGCCGTTGAGCGAAGGATCGATCAGCCGTTCGACGGACACGAAGAACGCGTCCATGTCCAAATGGAGGATCGTGCAGCCTGCGTCGTCGTCGCCCAGGCCGGTCAGGTCACCGCCGGTGCGGTCCAGCTGCTTTCTGCTCATACGTCCTCCCCCACTCATCGTACGCGGGCTGACGCCCCACGGCCCGCAACGCGCAGTCAGCCGCGGCTGCGGTTTCGGGCCGGGCCCACCGCAGACTGCGGCCCGTTTAGGCTTAGGGCATGAGCCTTACAGATCCGTCTGACGTCCGTCGCCTGGTCGATGCTGCTCTGCGCGAGGGCCTCGATCGCACCGCCAGTCGCTTCACCGCGCTGTCGCCGACAGCTGAACACCTCATGCGGCCGATTCTGGACTTCACGGCATCCGGCAAGCGCATCCGCGCTCTCGCCGCCTGGTGGGGCTTCGAAATCGCTGGCGGCAGCGCCGACACCCACCCCGGCATCGCGAACGCTGCGGCCGCCGTCGAACTTCTGCACGCCGCAGCGCTGATCCACGACGACGTGATTGACGCCTCCGACACCCGGCGGGGTGCACCGTCTGTGCATCGGCAGTTTGAAGCGCTGCACAGAAGAGACGGCTTTGCCGGCGACAGCGAACACTTTGGAATCGCCACGGCAATAGTCGCCGGCGATCTGTGCCTGGCACTGTCCGAAGAGTTTTGGTCCCTGACGGGTCTGCCCGACGCAGCATCTCCCGCGGCACTGGCAGCGCGCAACGACCTGCGCCGCGATGTCATGTTCGGCCAGTTCCTCGACATCTACGTCCAGGACGCACCCGTGAGTGCTTCCGAGGTCACTGATCGCGCATGGGAAGTTCTCACCTACAAAACAGCGAAGTACTCCGTGGAGCAGCCGTTCGCCGTCGGCGCGTCGATTGCCGGTGCCGATGACGAGGTCGTAGATGCGCTGCGCGCTTTCGCCCTGCCCCTGGGGCGGGCCTTCCAACTGCGCGACGACGAACTGGGCGTATTCGGCGACCCGGCGATCACCGGCAAGCCCGCAGGGGATGACCTGCGCCAAGGAAAGAAGACAGTGTTGGTCGGCTACACCCTCGAAGCGCTGTCAGAAGAAGAACGCGACTGGTTTGTCCGCACCCTGGCAACTGAGCGCAAAACCGCTGACGACATCGCGCAGATGACGGACCTCATCCGTTCTTCTGGAGCGCTCGAGCGCATGGAGCAGCTCATAGCACGAGAAGTCGCTGATTCCGAGGCAGCGCTGGATGCACTCGGGAAACTGGGCCTGGACCCGGATGGACACAAAGTCCTGCGCAGCTACGCGCAGTCCCTGACCGTCCGCTCCAGCTGAGCTGTCTTAGAACGCAAGCGCCTGGGCGCGCCGGCGGATCTCGGATTTCTCACCGCGACGGAGGAAGTCAATGGCCCGCCCGGGCAGAGTGTCATCGTTCTCGTACAGCCAGGCAATAGCCTCGTCGTCAGAGAACCCGGCATCCGCAAGCAGCACGAGAGTTCCCCTCAGAGCAGGCACGGGCTGACCGTCTTTGATGAACAGCGCAGGAATTCGCATGGTCGGCGGAGTCCCTGACTTCAGTCCCAGGAGGGCGCGGTCCTCGATCTTTCGGTGCACCTTCGTCACCGGAACATCGAGAAGCTCAGCCGCCTGCGCCGCTGTTACCCATTCGTCAACGATCTCTTCAGCTCTTTTCACACTTCAAGCCTACGGCACTTCGATCTGCCGACATATGGCCGCCGACGACTCCGATGATCCGACACGCCGCTGGGCCTGGCCGTGCCCGTCGACTGGTGGACCTAGTCTTGGGACAGACACACTTCCCCGTAGAAAGCGTCCTATGCAGCGAGACACCAGGCGCGACCCGAATGGCGCGCCCGCGCCGGGTTTCACCTCGGGAACCATCACCGAGGCCGTCCCGGTGACCCACGGCGGCCGCACCTACCGTGTGCGCACCGGCGACACCGTCATCAGCGTTGCCAAAAAACACGGCGTTTCAGCGCCGGCACTGATCGAGCTGAACGAACTGCGCGGACGCACCACGCTCATGCCCGGACAGATTCTGTCCCTGCCGGAGAAGAACGTACCGCCGCCGCCTGCCGGCCACACCGTCAAGACCGGCGACACTCTCGCTTCCATTGCCCGCCAGCACGGCACCTCGACTGCTGCGCTGCAGCGCGCAAACGCCATGGGCAGCTCTGTCCTCATCACCGTCGGAGAAGTGCTGGCGCTGTCCGGCTCCGGTGCTACCAGCGCCCGCGTCAAACCTGCGATGCCGGAGAAGCTGCCGAACATTCCGCACACCGTCGACGGTCGTGAATACCCGGAAGACGTGCTCTTGGCAGCACGGCTCAACAAAGCCCAGCTCATGCGCCGACCCGCCCCAACCCGCTCCTGGGTGCGCAAGACCGTTCTTCGTCTGGCCGGCGAAATCGGCGTCGACGGCCCGCTTGCACTGGCCGTGGCCACACAAGAATCCGGCCTGAACCACCGTTTGGTCTCGCCGGTCAACGGAATCGGCATCATGCAGCTGACACCGAGGGCCGGACAGTGGGCGTCTTCGCTTATCGGCCGTCGCCTGGACATCCTCGACCCGGAGAACAACATCGTCGCCGGACTGGCCATCCTGCGCCGGCTGCTGGCCACCACTGACAACCGCTCGGCAGCTGTTGCCGCCTACTACCAGGGTGCTGCCAGCATCGAACGGACGGGAATGGCCCCTGACACCCGCTCGTTCGTGCGGACCGTCGACATCCTCACCGAACGCTACAGCCACAGTCCGGAGGTGCCGCATGGCACAGATCCGTGATCAGCTGATCGGCGTTGTCCTCGACGGCCGGTACCGCATCGAATCCGTGGTCGCCCGCGGCGGAATGGCGATGGTGTACCGGGGCACCGACCTGCGACTCAAACGCGAGATCGCAGTCAAAGTCATGCACGGGCACCTGGCCAGCGACCCCTCGTTTGTCGAGCGCTTCGAACGCGAGGCGATGAATGCCGCCCAGCTGTCCCACCCCAACCTCATCGCGGTCAACGACCAGTCCCGCGACGGCGACGTCGTCTACCTCGCCATGGAATACCTCGAGTCGGTCACCCTGCGCAAGGAGCTGAAGTTCCGCGGTCGATTCACACCCCGGCAGGCGATCAGCGTTGTCGACGCCATCCTCGCGGCGCTCGAAGCTGTTCACGAAGCCGGAATGATCCACCGAGACCTCAAACCCGACAATGTGCTGCTGGGCACCGACGGGCAGATCAAACTCGCCGACTTCGGGCTGGCCCGCGCGGTGACGAACGCAACAACCACGAAAACACTCATCGGAACGGTCGGCTATGTAGCGCCGGAGCTTGTCACCCGCAGCGGCGCTGATGAGCGCACTGACCTCTACACGCTGGGCATCATGTTCTACGAGATGCTCACGGGGTCTCAGCCCTACACGGACGATGTTCCGATTCAGGTGGCCTACCGTCATGTTCACGACCGCGTAAAAGCACCGTCCGAAGCTGTTCCCGGTCTGAGCCCCCAGCTTGACGCTCTTGTCCTGTGGGCCACGAGCCCCAATCCGGACGACCGCCCCGAAAGCGCGTCCTCTATGCGCCAGGCTCTTGGCGAAGCGCGATTGGCAATGACCGATGAGGAACTCGACTTCGGCGGCACATCGGATGCGGCTGATCCCACCGAACCGGTTCTGACCGCAACTGCTGACATCGACGCGCAGATCGGAATCGAAGCTCCCGAATCAGCTCCCGGCACTGGTGAGATTCCCAAGCTCACGGCAGACGAAACACCCGCCGAGATCGATTCCACGGCGGACCTTGCAGGCACCCTGACAGCCGCCGCGGTTTCTGCCGACGGCACTCCCCCGGTCGATCTGCCGCCGGTGGCAGGCGAGCCGACGGCAGCAGAAGAACTCGAAGCCGACGATGAGCCGCGCAGGTCGCGCCGTCGCCGCCCCCTGCTCATGGGGTTGATCGCCGCTGTCGCGGCGCTTGGGCTGGCGAGCTCGTTCGGCATAGCCAAGGCAGCCGGCCTCATAGGAGGGCAGGCCGAGCAGGAAGCCGTCATGGTCGCCGTTCCCAAGATTGAGGCCGGCACTGCCGAGGATGATGCTCGGCAGACTCTGGAGAAGGCCGGTTTTGCCGTCAGCGCTGAGAGCAGCCACCACGGTGAGGTTGCCAAGGGGACGGTTATTGAGACTCGACCCGCGGCTGGGAAGGAACTCCAGAAAGGCGAAGCAGTCACCCTCGTCACCTCTGATGGCCCCGAAACGGTCGCTGTTCCCACAGTCGTCGGCAAGACCGAGGACGAAGCCGCAAAGGCGCTTACTGACGCCGGGCTGAAGAAGGGCGAGGTTTCGACCGTGGAGGATCAGGGGCCGAAAGGCCGCGTTGTAGCCCAAAGTGCCAAGGCGGACAGCCAGGCCGAGAAGGGAAGCGCGGTCGACATCACGGTCTCCAGCGGGCCGAAGACGACTGCCCTTCCCGATCTGCGGGGCCAGGAATACGAAGCCTCCTATAAGCGGCTGCTGGGCCTGGGCTTCCGTGTGGCCCGCGACGATGTCTACAGCGAACACACGCCCAAGGGCAAGATCGTGGCGATGTACCCCGGTCCCGGCGAGAAGCGCATCGCCGACACTCTGGTGATCCTCAAGGTCTCCAAGGGCAAGGAGCCTCCAAAGGACGACAAGAAGAAGGACGAAGACAAGAAAGACGACAAGCCGAAGGACTGAAGCTGAGTCTGCGGCCGTCGGACATAGAAAACCGCCGGGTTGAAGTTGCGCGCTTCAACCCGGCGGTCTGTTTTCGGTCAGATTGTTCAGTCGGCACCCTCCGTGAGGTACTCGGCGACCTGGAACGCCATTTCCAGCGACTGGTCGTGGTTAAGGCGGGGGTCGACGAGGGTTTCGTAGCGACGCTGCAGGCCCTCTTCGTCGATGTTCGCTCCGCCGCCCATGATTTCGGTGACGTCATCACCGGTGAGCTCCACGTGAATGCCGCCGGGTACCGTGCCGATTTCCTGGTGGGCGCGGAAGAATCCGGTCACCTCGCCCATGACGTCCTCAAAGCGGCGGGTCTTGTATCCATTGGACGCGGTGATGGTGTTGCCGTGCATCGGGTCGCACATCCAGGTGACCTGTGGAAGGTCGTCTTTGACGGCTGAGAGCAGTTTGGGAAGCTGCTCGCCTACTGTATTCGCGCCCATGCGGGTGATGAAGGTCAGGCGACCGGGCTCGCCCTCCGGGTCGAGCTTTTCTGCCAGGCGCAGAGCGTCATCTGCCGTTGCGTTGGGGCCGAGCTTCACTCCGATCGGGTTCTTCACGCGCGAAAGGAAGTCGACGTGGGCTCCGTCAAGATCACGTGTGCGCTCACCGATCCACAGGAAGTGGCCGGAAACGTCGTAGGGGTCACCTGTGCGCGAATCAATGCGGGTCAGCGCCTGTTCGTACTCCAGCAGCAGAGCTTCGTGAGCCGAGTAGAACTCGACAGTTCGCATGGCGTCGAAGTCGACACCGCATGCGTCCATGAAACGCAGCGCGCGATCGATGTCTCCGGCCATCTTTTCGTAGCGAACGTAGTTCTCATTCGCCCCGAGGAAGCCTCGGTTCCACTGGTGCACCTGCCGAAGATCCGCGAAACCGCCCTTTGTGAAGGCGCGCATGAGGTTCAGAGTCGATGCGGATGCGTGATAGGCCTTGAGCAGACGGGCCGGGTCGGGGCGGCGAGCGTCTTCGGTGAACTCGTGGGAGTTGACGATGTCACCGCGGTAGCTTGGCAGGGTCACGCCGTCGCGGGTTTCAACATCGGAGGACCGGGGTTTGGCGTACTGACCGGCCATGCGACCCATTTTGACGACTGGAACAGCAGCACCGTAGGTAAGAACTGCGGCCATCTGGAGGATCGTCTGTACGCGGCGGCGAATGCTTTCGGCCGTGGAGTCTTGGAACGACTCAGCGCAGTCGCCACCGGCCAGCAGGAACGCTTCGCCGCGCGACGCGGCCGCAATCTGAGCCTTCAGCTGGTCGGCTTCGCCGGCGAAGATGAGCGGCGGAACTCGGCGCAGCTGTTCCAGCGATGCTTCGAGCTCTTCGGGATCGGTGTACTGCGGCTGCTGTTTGGGACTGAGATCGCGCCAGGCGTCAAGACCTTTGAGGGTTTCTTCGGAGGCGCGGGCATCGCCGGCCAGCTCAAACATAGGGTTAACGCTTTTCACAATCATCCACTCTCTGCTGTCAGCACGGGCGATCAGCGCCCCGGTCCGCCGTGGACCGGGGCATTCGGAATTCTGTCAGTATAGGCGGGTCAGGATTCGCCTTCGAAGTCTTCTGGCGACACGTGGTCAAGGAACTCTCGGAACTGGGCGACTTCGTCTTCGTCAGGTTCCGGACCTTCGATTCCGGCCTGCCCCATCAGCTCCGCTGTGGTGTAGACGGGGCATTCGGCGACAAGCGCCATGGCAACCGCATCCGATGGGCGCGCAGACACCGTGTGTCCACCGCCGGTGCGCAGCTCCGCGTAGTAGGTGTGCGAATCGATGGCCGTGATGTGCACCGACTCCAGTGTGTCGCCGTACTCTTCGATCAGGTTGACCATGAGGTTGTGCGACAGCGGCCGAGGAGGAGCCATCCCCCTGAGTGCGATGCCGATTGCATTGGCTTCGGATGAGCCGATCCAGATCGGCAGGAATCGTGGCTGAGCTGCTTCTTTGAGAAGCAGGATCGGCTGGTTTGCCGGCAGTTCAATGCGAACCCCGACCACTTCGAGCTGAACTTCGGTCACGCAGTCCTCGGACGCTGCTGGAAGATCATGCGGAACTTGCCGATCTGCACATCGGCACCGTTCTGCAGTTCGACTTCGTCAATGAGCTGACGGCCGACGTAGGTGCCGTTGAGAGAACCTGTGTCCCGCAGGGCGAAGCCCGAGGGAGTGCGGATGAACTCGGCGTGCCTGCGTGAGACCGTCACATCGTCCAGGAAGATGTCGGCGTTGGGGTTGCGTCCGACTGTCACAACGTCGGTGTCGAGAAGGATCTGCGCCCCGGCATCAGGCCCGGAGACGACCACGAGAAGCGCGTCGGTTTCCTGCAGGTGGCCGATATCGGGAACGGAGCGGATTTCCCCAGTGCGCGGGTCAAGGATGCCGCTGATCGGCGCCGGCTGAGCCGCCTGCGTCTGGTGCAGTGAGGTTTCCGGCTGGTACTCGAAGTTTCTTCCCTGGTTGCCGGGATAGGGCTGCTGAGTCATCAAGCACCTTCACTTTCAACATGTGCGCGGTAGGCTTCGGCGTCGAGGAGCGCTTCGATCTCCGAAGGGTCAGAAAGCGCGATTTCCAGCATCCAGCCTTCACCATAGGGGTCGCTGTTGATGATTTCGGGTTCATCTTCCAGCGCTTCGTTGACGCGCAGGACTTCTCCGGAAACAGGGGCTTTGAGGTCTGAAACGCTCTTGGTTGATTCGACCTCGCCGAAATCTTCCCCGGCTTCGATACTGTCGCCGACTTCGGGCAGGTCCACGAAGACGACGTCGCCGAGCTGATCCTGAGCGAAATCGGTGATTCCGATGCGCACGGCAGCGGCATCGGCAGTCGCGTCGACCCATTCGTGGTCTCGCGAATACTTGAGGTTCTGCGGTGCTGCAGCGTCAGACATGTCTTCTCCTTGCTCAGGCCTGCTCAAACCTGCCCTTTCAGCTTCCGAAGATAGCATCTGCCGCCGGCTGATACCGCATACACCGAAGCTGAAGTTATGGCGCGCACTCATCGTATCAACTTTAAGTCGCACACCTCACCTGCTGTTTCAAACACGACATCGGCCATTCTCGTTTTGCCTTCGCGTGGACAAGGCGCTAGCATGTACGAGGCTCAACGCCACGGGCTATGGCGCAGCTTGGTAGCGCGCTTGACTGGGGGTCAAGAGGTCGTGGGTTCAAATCCCGCTAGCCCGACGGAAATGCCCAGGTCAGGCACTGTTTCTGACCTGGGCTTCGTCATGTCCGGAGTCGTTCGCGACTACCCCCGGCGCCTCCCGCTCCTCCGGCCGGAATGGCCTCCGGCCAGAGCCGGGCTCCCAGCCAGCAAGAACCCTGCCAGGCACTTTCTTTTGCGAAGCATTAGTGCTCCTTCTGAAGTGTGTTTCGCACCGGAATGTCCGGTGATAGGAGCATAGGTGCCTCGCAAGACCGCTCTCACCCCTCATTCGAGGTATATGGAGCCTGGCCGGCTTCACCTATGCCGAGATATCGATTGCCCTCAGATGTCACAGGACACGGATACCGGGGTGGGCCTGCGAACATGACGGACACTTCTCGCGATTACCCTATGCCCTTGGTTGAGACCGCCCCTGAGGTGCTTCCATGCCTCTTAGGCCGAGTAGAAGCGGTGCTGAAGGGCGCGGACGATGAGTTGAGCCAGATTCTCCGCCTGAAGTTTTTCTCGCAGATGCTTCGCCTGTGTCTTCGCCGTCCAAACGGAGATGCCCTGGGTCTCGGCTATCTCCTCGTATCCGCGCCCCTCGCAGATCAGAGTGAGCACTTCATGCTCGCGTTCGGTAATTTGAGGGCTCACTGCAGGGGCGTCAGGTAGGGCGTCGCCGGCGATGACAATGTCTCGCGCGAGGAACTTCAACATGCTGGGGTCGTCTCCACGTGCAGCAGCGCGGACCGTTTCGCGCAGAGTTGATTCGGAGCAAGTCTTATTCACCGCAGCGGCCGCACCCGCTTCGAGAGCACGTGCGAGCCCTGGCCCCGGGGAGACGGTGCTGAGGATGATCACAGTCGCGTCTGGGTCGAGCTTACGAATGCGAAGGGTCGCATCCACGCCGCTGATCCCGTCGGGCATATTGACGTCCATGAGGACCACGTCTGGACGGTGCTGCCGGTAGCTTTCAACGGCTTCTTCACCGCTATGAACTGGCGGGAGCACACTCATGTCGGGCTCAGTGACAAGCGCGTAGGAGAGCGCTCGTGTGGTCCATTGGTCGTCGTCCACGATGAGCACCGAAAGGCGTCCGTGAGCGCTCGGCGCTTGCACCGGGATGTGGCGGCCTGAAAGGTTCATTTGCAGTACTTCTGAAACTTCTTCTTGTCGATGACGCGCCAGATAACGCACTTGTAGGGATTTCGCGTGGTGCTGACGTCGATTTCATCAGTTGCCGATGCCGAGTGGATGGACACGGTGGCGGGGGCGCGTTCGACTGGGGCGGTCAGGGGGGAGAGTTGAAGCGCAGCAGCGGTCGAGAGGGCGACGATGAGTTTCATGCTCTAAGAGAACGCCAATTCCACCTCCTCGGACATCCCTCATACGAGGTATCTACATTGCGACCTCGTTCCCTACGGGAATCGCGACCTTAATCGCGAACATCCCCTCGTCATGAGACGTGCTCAAACGCCCTCCTGCACGTTCCACCCGCGCGCTGAGACTTCGGGGCGTACGCGTAGGTGCTTGCAGAGCTGGATTGGACGCTTCGAACTCGATCCATATCTCCATCTGCCTCTCAACCTGCTCGACAGATATCGCGCATGAGGACGTTGCTGAGGAGTGTTTGACCATGTTCGTAGCGAGCTCCTTGAGAATGAACTGAGCCGTCTCAAGCGTCTCTGCAGGCACGTCACTCGGCAGAGCTTCGACGCGGATCCCAATATCGAACCCGCCTGCCTCTGTAGCTGAACCGATCATCTCCGCAGCCTTGAGCATCTCAACGTCGAATGCCCTCATGGTCCGTCGTCCATCAGGATCGCCGGTGAGTCGGGTCAGCAGCACACGAAGCTGCTGCTGCGTGTGTACATTGACCAGCGCCAACTCCGTGACTCTCGAATCGGAGCGATCCTCCATACGGGCCTCAACACCGAGCATCCGAATGATCGCTGCCTCCGCGGCCAGACCGTGAGAGACAGTGTCGTGCGTATCGAGCGCGAATTCCAACCGCATCCTCTCTACGTTTCTCTCGTGTGAGCGTGCCTGTGCTGTTCTCATCAAGATCTCAGACTGGATACGCCGCTCGAATGCTGCTGCTGCAAGTCCGAGGATCACGGCAAGTAGCCACCCGAAAGCCATCGTAAAGGGCGACTCACCATCCCCCTCCCAGATTCCCACTGCCGTATGGGCAACCACGATCCCGAATAGCAGCAGCGTCAGTAAGGAAAACGAACGGATCCGCAGCTGACTCAGGACAAGCGCAATCGCGGCTTCAGCAACGGTCGGAAATGGATTGACGAACTCGGGGAAGGTGATCCCAAAGACAACGAATAGCACTAACCCCATCAAGCCAGCGGTGAGCGGGACGAAACAGACGCTGACAATCAGGATCGCCCCGAGTACCTGGAACGCAACATACTGAGGATTCGACGATTCCATTGCCGCCGGCATGAGTCCTGCAACGCTGATAAGGAGCAATAGCACTCGGAAGGGCAGGTCCACGAACCTCGGACCTCTCATGAAACTGATCCATTTCGGCGTCGCCGCGCGTGAGGGTCTCACGACGAATTGTCTCGTCACCACCGAATATTGTCCTTCTTTCGCCTCCGGGAGAATCATCGGTGTCTTTACGGTAGCGGTGAACGAGGCTCGGACCAGCGTCATGGAGGTCACGGTTCGATACACCTGCGACTCAACCCACGACGCTGTTCCCGACGACGGATGCAACGGCTATTGGGCTCATCGCGTTCGAGGCTGCAGTAGGTGTGTACTGCCCGGTCTCTACCAGGGGCCGGAGGGGAGGACGTTGTGCGTGAGGTTGCGTAATTCGAGCACGGTGCCGCGGGGGTGCTCGATACGACCAATGATCGCCGCCGTGAGCCTGCTTCCGGTGCCGGGACCAGCCGGTTCCCTACACTGCCTATCCTGACGGAAAGCAGTGGCACCTAAAAGGTAACGGGGGCAACGGTGGGCCCTGACCTGCAGCATGTGGGGTCCGAAGGAGACGTGGATCAACGGTGTGCAAGGGCCGGACGGTAAACGTGACGTCTATCGTCCGGCCCTTGCACGCCGACTCAAGGAGCGGAGCTGCCTGAAAACCGCTAGTTCTGACTGGCTGTTTCGTCTCGTGGCTCTGATTCACACACCGATGTGTGTTCCTTACGTCGAGATCGCCTAACCATCCAAATTACGGTTCCGGTGATGACCAAGATGATAGCTATCACCAGGACAACCCCGAGTATGTCCCATCCGTCTGGTACTAGAGGATTCATCTAGATCACGATTCCTTTCAGGTCCACCCATTGAAGGTTACTTTGCCGCCGGCGTTGGCCTTAAGAGTGTGATAGCCCTCGCGGGTCGACCAATTCATCCCCTTGATGGCCCCACGCTCAATGCGGACCTTGCATTTGAAGGTTGCCGTCGAGGACGTGAAGACCTTGCTCTGCTTGCTTACGGTCACGTTCTTGCCAGGCACGATGTTCTTGACGACCTGGCACCCATAATCGGTGATCTTGGTGATTTTACCCTTGTTGGACGAGTATTTCCCCCAGACCTTCGTTTCAGTCAACTTGATGCCAGCGAACTTGAACCATTGCGTGCCCCAAACTGACCGGCCGACTGCAGCAGCAGTGTAGATCTGGGGTTCGTTCAGAGAGACAAAGGCCGCATTGACTACAGTTGCTGCCTCCTCCACTGCCTCGTCTTCCGCTTCGTAGCCTTGACCGTATTCGTCCGTCTCGTGGTACTCGAATCCCCATTGTGCGTCCCCGTCGGTCAACACCGTGGCATCTTCAGTGGATTCTTCGACGGATTCTTCACTTGGGTCAAAAGGAGATACCTCGCTCTCACCAGTGAGGACCTCGCCCAGCTCAACACGCAGACTCGGATCCAGATCCTCGAGAAGCTCCAGGTTCAGTTTGGCCTCTTCGTCGCCTTCGTTGGCCTTTACGCCCAACTCCTGCTCGAACTCGACAAGCGCCTCCGCGGAAGTCATCGCAGCTTCTTCAGCGAGAGCAGGAGTCGCGATCCCACCCAGGCACAAGAAACCTACAGCGGTCATGCCGACGAGCGGGCGTGTCAATGAAGCGGGTCTAGTTTTCATATTCTTTTCTCCAGTGTGCAAGTAGACGCCAATAGAGCGCCGGATGTGTCGACATCAAACTGTCCTTCACCCTGTCTGCACTTTAGATTGCGACTTTGGTCTGTTGCATACCTCAAACGAGGTAAAACCGCTTCGGAAGGTTGCGCTGGCAGGTGAGGCGTGTCACACGTTTGGCTGTGACAGGGCGTCTATCTCGCCGCCGAACGCCTGTGGCGTACCGACGCGCGCATCACGCAGATGCACTACACCCCCACGACGGGGTCGTCGACCTCGCCACCGATGGTCATCACGAGGGGGCCTTCGTCACCGACGGCTAGGCGGCCGAGGTGGCTTGGTCCCATCGAGCCACCTCGGGTCAGAAGGTAGGAGTCACCTGCCGACCCACGCGCACTTCGCCTACGCAGCAGCGTCAGTTCCGGCTTTGTTCGCCGCCTGCCACACCGCATTCACATAGGCCTCATCGGGGTTGTAGGAGAAAACCGCCTTCGTCCACTCTTCAGGTGTCGTGATGCTGCGTTCGGCACATAGGTAGGCCGCGGCTGTCACGGCTGCATCGTCATAGCTGTGCGGGTCTTTCTTGCCGTCGCCGTTGGCGTCAACTGCCATCTTGTCCCAGACGCTGGGCAGGAACTGCATGGGTCCGACCGCCCGATCGTGCTCATTGTCCCCGTCGAGCCGTCCCCCGTCGGTGTCGGTGATGACAGCCGTGCCGCGCACAGAGCCGTCGAGCTTCGGCCCGAAGATCTCCGGCTTGACCACCCCGGTGTCATCGACGGCGGACCCGCCGATGGTGCCGTGGGCTGTTTCGACGAACCCGATGCCCGCCAGCGTGGTCCATCCCAAACCGCATTCGGGATGTTCCCTGCCCGCCCACGCTTCGGCGGTGACATAAGACTGCAGAGCACGCGCCGGTATCCCGGTCTTTTCGGCTGTTGCTGTCAGCCATGGCGATTCGAGCTGTGGCGGCTGAGGGCTCTGCTTTTCATCAGCGGGGAGGTCAGGTGATTCGGGGCGCTCCGGCACTGGTGGTGGAGTCGGGTGGGTCGCGGAGTCATCGTTCTGCAGCTGAACCACCAGAAGGCCGCCGAGCACAAGGCTTGCGATTCCCAGCAGAGCGCACACAACCGCTGTCGCGTGCTTCATCGGCGCCTCCGCGTCAGGATGCCGATGGGCACGGCAAGCAGAACCCCTCCGATGCCGAAGGCACCGCCTGCCACCAGCCACAGCAGCGGCGAGCGCTGCGCCGGTCGCTGCTGTGGCTGGACTGCCTGCGGAGCAGCGGCGGCTGACACCAGGCTGTAGGCGCCTTCGCAGCGTTCGAGCGCCGTGTCGACCGCACTGCCTTTGTCGGAGCGCAGTTCGCCCACGCTCACGTTGAGCTTCGTGTCTTTTCCGTCAATCCGCAGGCCGAGCGTGTATTGGCCCGGCTGCGTGAAGCTCAGCGTCGGCATCATTGTGCTCTGCGCGGGCACTGAGAAGCTTTCGCCCTCTTGGGCCAGGAGCTCTTCTGCGCCGACCGGGTCGATTGTCAGCAGCGAGACGCTGCCGGGGCCGTCGACTTCGGACAGCTCAATCTGCTTGTCCGCATCGCCGGCCGTGAACTGCAGCTGCGGGCTGCCGGGCAGACCGGTGCGCCACTCCCCCTGCTGTTTGGCGTCTGCGGCAATTCCCATTGCCGTGGCGCTTTCTGCTTCGGCGATTCCGCTTCGAATGGTGCGGGCATCGCCGTCGCACATCATCGCGTAGGCCGGCAGGGCTTCGGGGAGGGCCGGTTTTTCGTCGGCTGTTCCGGTTTCCCAAGAGGGCGTCGCGCGAAACTGCGGGGGCGGCTGTTGCTCACCGGGGTTCTCTCCTTGACTCTGTTCTTCTGACGAGGCGGAGCTGGGCTGATCTTCTGGCTCGTCCAGGTGGTCCTCGTGTGGGGGCTGGCCCGGCTGGTCGACCGAGGGAAGCGACTCGACCGAATCCGGGCACTCTATGTCTGCTTCTGATCCAAGTGCGGACCGCTGACCCAGGAGGACTTTTTCCACGCGGGGGCTGGTGCGCTCCCCGTCGCGAACACCAATGCAATAAACACCGGCGGGACCGGTGACGGGCACCTCGAGGGCACCTCCGTGTGTCCAGTGGGCTGTCAGCGGCACGGGCCTGCCGAGGATGCGCAGCGCGTCGGCATCCGCGAAGCTCAGTTCGTCGCCGGCGAGGACGGCTCTTCCGGCAGCAGGGAATTCGACGGTTCCTCCCGTCTTCCCCTCAACGCGGATCTGCGCTTCGCCTTTCGGTTCGGCAGCGGCGGCCGTCCCCGGGGCGAGCACAGCGAGAGCACACGCAGCAGCAACAGCCCAGCGGCACATCGTCATGCGGACCTCAACCGGAAGATGAGTCCGTGGCGCGGAGCCGCCAGCCATGCCACACAGAAGACTGCGGTGAGCACAAGAACGATGGTGCCGCCGACCGGGGTGTCAAGAGTCCAGGACAGCCACAGGCCGATGAACGCTGACACCGCACCGATGGTCGGTGCGAGGACGAACATGACGGACAGGCGCTCTGTCAGCATCCGGGCGACAGCGGCGGGCGTGATGAGCAGGCCGAGCACCAGGATGTTGCCGACCGTTTGAATGGAGAAGACGACGGCCAGCGTCACGCACACGTAGAGCAGCATGTCGATCCAGAACACGCGAATGCCCTGCACGGCCGCAAACTCTCGGTCGAGGCTGACGGCGACGAGCTGCTGGTGGAAAACCGCCAACAGAACCGCAATGAAAGCTCCAACAGCCGCGACGACCACGAGGTCGCGCACCGGGACTCCCGTCAGGGAGCCGAACAGAAAGTCGGTGAGCGATCCCGCGTAGCCGGGCGCCCGGGAGATGATGACGATACCCAGACCGAAAGCCGCCACGAGGAACACACCGATGACGGAGTCTTCCCGCAGTCTGCGCAGCTGTGACACCACTGCGACGGCCAGCGAGGTGGCCAGTCCCGCAATGATTCCGCCCAGTGCAAGGTCGGCTCCGATGACGAAGGCTGTGGCGAGCCCTGGGAAGACGGCGTGCGAAACGGCGTCGCCGATGAAGCTCATCCCGCGTAGCACAACATAGGTGCCGACGATTCCGCACAGCGCGGCGGCCAGGACGGCCATGGCGAGCGCGCGGGGCAGGAATGCAAGCTGCGGGTTGAACAGGTCGGTAAAGAAGTCCAGGGGCGTCACACTGCCTCCAGAAGGGAGGAAGTCGCGTCGATGCCGAAGACGTCGGCCCACAGTTCGCGACTGCGGATGTCCTCTGTTGCGCCGTGCGCGCGCACGGTTCCGTCGAACAGCACGCAGTGGGAGCAGGTGCGCAGGGCTGCCGGGAGGTCGTGGGTGGACATGAAGATGGCTGTGCCGCTGCGGGCAAGGTCAGTGAAGACGTCGGTGAGGAACTCCTGTGTCGGCATGTCGACTCCGGTGAAAGGTTCGTCAAGCAGGAGAACGTCGGCTCCTCCCACGAGGGCGCGCGCTACGAGAACACGCTGTTTCTGCCCACCCGAGAGCGCACCGACGGGCCGGTTGGCGAAGTCGGCGAGGTGGACGTGAGCCAGCGCCCTGTCGACCGCTCGATAGTGCTCGACCGGCCGCAGCAGGCGCCTGGGCAGCCCCGTCATGACGGCGGTGGACACCGTGACGGGAAAGTCCCACGCGAAGGACTGGTGCTGCGGCACGTAGCCGGGACGGTTCTTCCTGGAGATCGGCTTGCCGTTGACCGTGATGGTTCCAGTAGACGGGATGGTGCCGAGGATGGAGCGCAGCAGGGTTGTTTTGCCGGCGCCGTTGGGTCCCAGCAGCGCGGTGAACTCCCCGGCCCGGATCTCAAGGTCGGCGCCGCGGACGATTGTCCGCCCGCCCAGTGAGGCCGTGACCCGGTCCAGTGTCAGCAGCGGCTCACTCACGGCTGCCACCCGCGGCCCTGCGGCGTCGGTTGATGACGGCGATGACGGTGAAGAAAACAGCGGCGAGAACTGCAACAGCGCCGATGCCGATGGCGATGAGAACCGCCGGGTCGGTGCCCTGAGCGCCACTGTCCGCCGGCTGTGCCCTGTCCTGTTCGCCTGATGCCGGCTGCGTGGCTTCTGCCCGGGCTGCTTCCTTGGGGTCGGCGTCATCGCCGACAGCAAGCCGGATGGTCTGTGTGTCTTCGCTCGTGGTGCCGTCGCTGCGCTTGGAGCTCAGGCTGACGGTCACCAGGTAGACGCCGGGCTTCGTGAAGACCCAGTTGGCGTGCGTGTGGGTGTTGAGGTCGACATTGACGTCGGCCGCTTTGTCTCCCGTCCACAGAACATCGGGTTCGCCGAAATCACCGTTCTGCAGGAACAGGCTCACCTTCCCCGGTCCCTGTGCGCCGGTGAAGCGCAGGGTGACCTTGTCAACCGCGCCGTCGAGGAATGCGGGGTCCTGTGTGTTCCAGCCCAGCCACGGCACGCCGGGCTGTTCGACCTGGGGAATGATCCACACGTCGTCCCCGGTCGAGGCGCCGGTGAAGTCGTACTGGTCTCCTTCTGGGATCTGTGTCTTGGCGGTGTCACCGACTTGGAGGACGAGGTCGTCCAGGTGCCGCCACACGGGTGTGCTTTCGGTGTCATCGCGCGCGGCGAACACCAGTCCGTCCTGGGTGATCTTCGGTCCCAGGTCGATGTGGCCTTCTGAGCGCACGACCTGCTCGCTGCCGAAGGCCTCGTCACTGGTGACTTTCTGCTGCAGTCCGTCTTGACCGCCGTCGGCTGGTGCCGCTGCTGCTGGTGTTCCGCTGGCGACGATGGCTGCGGTCATGGCGGCGGCGAGGATGCCTGAGAGTCTCTTTGCGATTTTCATGGTGCGAGGCAGCCTTTCAGAGTGCGGGCGTTAGTGCGCATGAGTTCGATGTAGCTGGACACGTGATTGTCAAAAGTGTCGGAATAGAGCGTGCAGACTTCGGCGCCTTCCGCGGCGGCCGCATCTGTCAGCGCGGGTGAGCGGCCCATCGGCTCCAGGAACACGGCCGGTATGTCGAGGTTCCGGATGGTGTCGCCGAGTCTGCGCCGGTCTGCGGCAGACGGCTCTGCTCCCGGGTAAGGGCTTGCGAAGCCGGCGATTGAAAGCCCGTAGGCATCCGCGAAGTACCGGTACGCGTCGTGCGCTGTGACGATGTGCCGCCTGTGTTTGGGTATTGCGTCGATCTCACGGCGCACTTCGGCGTCCAACTGGTCGAGCTGGTCGATGTACTTCGCAGCGTTCGCCCTGTAGGTTTCGGCGTTTGCGGGATCGGCGCGGCTGAAGACATCGCGGATGACCTTGACGTAGGCGATCGCGTTGTCTGCTGACAGCCACATGTGCGGGTCGATTTCCCCGTGGACGTGTTTGCCGAGCACAGCCTGTGGCAGCAGGTAGGTGGGTGTGCCTGCAGGTCCGAGGAACGACGCTCCGCGCGGGATGTCCCTCCATGCGCTGTTGGTCACGGATACGGCGGTTTCGGCCGGGTCCAGGTACTCCAGTCCCCCGCCCTTTTTGTCCACGGCCAGGGCGAATCTGCCGGCATCGGCATCGACCGTGATGTCGGCGTGGCCCGCATCGACAACCCTGCGGCCTTTCATTTCCGGGATCGTCGCGGGGTCCTTGCCGACGACGACTGCAAAATCGCCGCTGGCCAGCCGCTGTTCGCGGCTGTCTTCGGCGCGCGTGGCCAAACCGGCGGAGAACCGCAGCCGGTAGACCCCCGGTTTGCTGAAGGCCCAGGACACGTGGGTGTGGGCTGCCGGCGGCAGACTCACCAGATCTTCCGGGCCGAAGCCGTCAGTCGTGTCGAACAGCACGTCCGTCTGGCCCAGTGAGCGCGTGAGGAACGTGTGCGCTGAAGCTCCTTCCGGCACGGAAGCCCCCGTCATCCTCAAACGCACCTCAGAACTGCGGTCGGCACCTCGAGAATCCGCGGTGCCGTGCACTCGCAGCCCCAACCACACGGTGTCCAGGTGGACGTCTTCAACCAGCGGGATGACATTGGCCCCGTGTTTCACTGCGTTTTCGGCCACGGCCGCGTTGATAGACGTTTTCGGCAGGTTTGCATCGACCGTCGTGATGAGCCGGTGCTCTTCGAGCATCTGGTAGTTCGTCAGGGCGACGTCGGCGTAGACGATGCTGCGCACGTCCCGCAGGGTCGGCTCGTAGCTGTGCGGGTCGGCTCCTTTGGGCACAAGCGGCTGGACCTGGGCGGCATCACCTGCGACGTGGGAGGCCAGGTCGGCGATGATGCCGGTTGTGGCGACCACGCGCAGCTGTTCTGTGCTGCTGGGCAGACCCGTTGCACAGCCGGTCAGGGCGAGGGCCGCGGCACTTGCTGCCGCGACCCTCAGCAGTCGGCGGACCTTCACTTGGAGGTGCGACGACGCTGGATCCAGACGGCTGCCGCACCGACGGTCAGCAGGCCAAGACCGACAGCGCCGGTCACACCGAGGCCGTTCACGCCGGTTCGGGGCAGCGCGCACGGATCACCCGCTGGCTGCTGTGCTGGCGAGGCGGAATCGTCAGCAGTCTGCTCCCCCGTCTGCGGCGTGGCGCCGCCTGTCGGCTGCTCCCCAGCCTGCTGCTGGCCCTCAGCCGGCTGCTGGTCGGCTTTGATGCTGCCGCCGGCCTGTGCGCCGCCTCCGACGTTGAAGTGCAGGGTGCCGTCGGCGGTCGTGGTGCCGCCGGACTTCAGCGCCACGGTGAACCGGATGTTGGCGGTGTAGGTGCCGGGCTTTGTGAACGCCCAGAAGCCGTGCTGGTGTGTTCCCACCGGCACCTGGTAGGAGTCGCCGGCCTTGCTGAACACACGGGTGGCGCTGCCGCCGCCGAGTCCGCTGCCGCCGAGGAAGACGTGCATCTGGCCGGGACCGCTGACATTGGTCAGAGTCATCGTGACTTTCGATGCGCGGTTCATGATCTCTGGGTCCTGGGTGTTCCAGCCCAGCCACGGGACGCGGTCTTCCTGCTGCTGCGAAATCATGTAGACCTGTGATCCGGCGGAACCGAGGAACTCGTAGCCGGCCGGAACGGGCTTCTTTGCGGCCTGGCCGATGATGAATTCAACGTCGTCGGGGTTGCGCCACACCGGCGGTGCGGTGCGGTCGTCTTTGATCTGTGCGGAGGCCTGTCCACCGTTCAGTCGCGCTCCGAAGTCGAAGTGACCGGCTTCTGCGCGCACGCGCTGGCCCTTTGGAGCTGTGCTGCCCTGGGCACCAGTGCCGCTTGCGCCTCCCGCGGCGGATCCGCCGGACGCACCGGCACTTCCGGCGGCGTCGCCACCAGCGCCACCACCGGCTGAGCTGTCCGGCACGCACGGCTGAGGTGCCGATCCGGCCGGCTGCGCTGCAGACTGTGCGCCGGGGGCAGCTGGGGCGGCCGCTGCGCCGCCGGCGGACGGAGAACCGTTTGACTCCGTGTCTTTCTGCGGGGCCTTCTGGTTCTGCCCTTCGCCTTCGATGTCAATTGTCACCGGCTCTGAGACAGTCTGCGCACCGGTTTTTGCCACAGCCAGTGCGCGGACCTGCATGTCGCGGTAGTCGTCTGTCAGCTTCGGCAGGACGAGCTTGCGCCCAGCAGCACCCTGGTAGCTGCGCCAGCTGTCACCGCGCTGCTTGGTTTGCCACTGGACCTGAACATCGGTCTTTGCCTTGACCTTCGCCGTCAGCTTCGGCTGGTCCCCCAGCTTGTAGGAGTCTTTGTCCTTCGTGACTTTCACGGTGTCCGGTGCGAGTTCGGCGTTGCCGGAGTCGGTCGGAGGATTCGGCTGGTTGGGCGCATGGCCCTCTCCGGGGCCCGAGGTGCCGCCCCCGGGACCGCTGGGCGGCTGTGTGCCGCCGGGGTTGTCTGGGTTCGGCTGCTCGCCCGAATCGTCGGCGGGCTTCTTCAGTTCGTCGATGCCGGCTTGGCCAACAGCGAAGACGTATTCCTTTTCGTCAGCGGTTTTCTTTCCCCCAACGGTGGCCTCGGCGGAGAACACGAGGCGGTAGACACCGGGCTTGGTGAAGGTCCAGTTGGCGTGAACGTGTGCGCCCAGCGACTGGGCGTAGCTGGAGTGCTTCGGATCTGATGAGGACAGGATGCGCTTGGTGCCGAACAGACCCGCCTGGAAGAGCTCGACCTGCGCACCTTCTGGCAGGACGGATTTCTTCTGGTTGAGCCGCATCGTGACATGGTCGCCATCGACCATGCCCTCACGGATGTCCTCTGTGTTCCAGCCGGCCCAGAGGCCGTTGTGGTTCTGGACTTCGGGAATCATCCAGGCGTCTTTACCGGCAGCGCCGGTGAATTCAAAGCCTTTGGCGGGCACCTGGGTTTTGAGCGCGTCGGTCACGTGGAACGCCACGTCTTCAGGCACGAGGCGCTGACCGTTCCCGGAAGCGAGGTCGGCCTTCGTGAACAGGCGCATGTTCTTCTGCCCGTCAATGCACATGGCAACCGCGTCCGTGTGCTCTTTTTCAAGTGTCAGCCGTTCATGGTCGGCTTTGTTCTGCGCGGCCGGAGGGCACACCGCACTTGCGGCAGCACCTTCGGCGGCATTGACTGGGATGGTCGGCATAAAAGCAGAAGCGCTGATTGCAGCGGCCGCGAGCGCGGCGGTCATGGGGTGCGGACGAACCACGGTGTTTCCTCACTGTCAATGAGACTGTCAACGGGCTTAAGCTCCGCACAGGCTAGACCGGCAGGCGCCGCCGTGTCATAGAAAACCATCGACATATATGCGCATTGCTATGCGCTGCTCTTTTCAAGACTGAAACCGCGTGATTGACTGAGTGCACATCCCTGACAGTTAATTCATAGTGCCCTTCGAGGAGTCCCCCATGCCGAAGCTGAGCCAGCGCGCTGCCAATGTCCCCGATTCTGGTATTCGCGCGGTCTTCGAACTCGCCGCAAAGATGGACAACGTCATCGACTTGTCTGTCGGCGAACCCAGCCTGCCGGTGTCTGAGCACGTGAAGAAGGCCGGTGCTGATGCCTGGCTGCGCGACGACCTGAGCTACACCGCCAACCAGGGCATTGACGAACTGCGCGAAACTCTTGCCCAGAAGCTGCGCACCTACAACGGCTACACAGTAGACCCCGATCAGATCAACGTCGCGGCCGGCGGTTCGCAGGCTCTCAACGTGACGATGAGCATGGCGCTCGACCCGGGTGACGAAATCCTCGTTCCAGACCCCGGCTACGCCACGTTCTTCATGACTCCGATGCTCATGAGTGCCACACCGGTGGCCTACCAACTGGAGCCCGAAGACGGGTTCCTGCCGCGCATTGACGTGCTCGAGGGCCTCGTGACCGAGAAGACGAAGGCGATTCTCATCAACAGCCCGTCCAACCCTCTGGGCACTGTCATCCCGCCTGCACTCATTGAGCAGATCATGGACTTCGCCAAGCGCTACGATCTGTGGGTCATCAGCGATGAGGTCTACGAGCACATTCTGTTCGAAGACGCGCAGGTGCCCTTCACCTCGCCGGCAGTGTTCGACACCGACGGCCGCGTGATGTCGGTGTACTCGCTGTCGAAGAGCTACGCGCTCACGGGTGCCCGCCTGGGCTACCTGGTGCTGCCCAAGGGCCTCGACGTGCGCTTTGCCGCGGTCCAGGAAGCCAATGCCAGCTGTGTCAACACGCCGTCGCAGTACGCTGCGATTGCCGCGGTGGCAGGCCCGCAGGACGATCTCGAAGCCGCGCGCGACCACTACACCGAGAACCGGCGTGCCGCTCTCGAAGTGCTTGATGAGCTCGGCCTCGAATATGTCAACCCCGCCGGCGGCTTCTACCTGTTCGTCAACGTCAGCCACGACTCCGCCGGCGATGTCGGCGCGTGGGCGCAGAACTTCCTGCGGGAGCACCGTGTGGCGGTCGCTCCGGGCACCGCGTTCGGCAGCTTCGGCGAAGGCTGGGTGCGCGTCTGCTTTGCCGGCGACCGCGACGCTCTCGTGGAGGGCCTGCGCCGCTTCCCGGCGAAGACAGCCTGAATCCCAGGCGGGTCTGCTCCCCCGACCCCAGACGGAAGAAGCACGAGGTGCCGCTCACCTAAGCGGCACCTCGTGCTTTTTATGGGAGCTTCCGAAACACTCAGCCGCGGAAGTACGTCAGCTGGTGAGTTGAGACCAGCAGATTCCCCGCGGAGCTGAAGAGGCGGGCGCTCTGGTCTGCTGTTCCCCCGCCAAAGCGCTGTGCGCGGCCCTGGCACAGCAGATATTCGCCCGCGGATGCGTAATCTTCCGGTGTGCCCAGGAAGTACGTGGTCAGCGAGATCGTAGCGGCTGGGTGTGGTTTTCCGGTGCGCAGAAAAATGCGCGGGAAGAAGGAATCCGCAGCACTGGCCAGAGCGACAGCATCCCAGTGACGGCTGGGGGCGTGGCGCAGCCAGTAGACGGACTCTGAATCCCCGTGCTCGCGGCCGAGCTCATAGGCACCGTGGGCAAAGCGGAACTCGTAGTTATTCAGCCAGCGCAGATCAGCCAGGGGCGGAGTCACTTCACACTCTTCCGGGCCCGGCACCTGCGGCAAACGCGCTTCCTGATGCGCAAAGGTGTCGCGTTCAGATGTGAAGACAACGCTGCCGGTGACCGGTGTGCTCTCCCCCTGCGTGATCCGCACGTTCCAGTGCTGGTTCGACTTGTTCGTCCGCACCAGTTCCAGGTGAATGTCGAACTCGCCGTATTCCACCGGCAGCGTGTAGTTGAGGGTTTGGGCTGCGGCGCCGCCCTGAGCGGCGGGGTGCTGCTGGACTGCGGCCAGCAGCTGCGCGGCGGTGATCCCGCCGAAGGGGCCGACCATGTTGTTGTACGCGGGGTGGGTTGCCGCCCGCAGCACACCACCGGAGTCGTCAGAGCGGATGACGGTGAAACGGATCGCTTCGTCCAGCGGGTGCGTCATTTCCGCTCGCTCAAATCAGCCATCAGAACGTACGTGCCCTCACCGAAGCCCACATCGGTGAAGCCCAGCCGGCCGAAGAGCTCCTGTGCTTCGTTCGCTTCGGCTACCGCAGCGCTGACGGCCTTCGCTCCGGACATGCGGGCAAGGGACAGCGCTCCTCCCAGCAGCTGCGTGCCCAGGCCTTTGCCCTGGTGCTCCTCGGCAACGGCAACGTAGACCTGCGGAATGCCCTCACCGACAAAGCCCAGCGCTGCCGGACCGTCGTCTTTCAGCCACGCCGCGCCGACAGCCTGGCCGGAAACACTGGCAATGAGTCCCTGATCACAGTCAGCGGGCGCGCCGGGAACCAGGTCCGCAAACGGACGCAGCTGCTGCTGGCTGCCGGGTTCGAGAGGTGTGATGTCCATACCACTCACTGTAGCTTCTCCGCGCGGATGATCCACTTGTCTGAGCCCATTCGCGCACCCAGGCCAATTGCGCGCAGGGCCATGAAGCCGATGGCAAAGCACGCCCACAGCGCCACAATGCTCGGCCACACGGACTCGACTGCGGCGGTGAGAATCGCGAACCCGTAACAGGCGCCGACCTGGGCCAGTGCGAGATAGCGGGCGTCCTCAGCACCCATGAGAATGCCGTCAATCGTGAAGACATAGCCTGCCAGCGGCAAGCTGACGGCCAGGACGAGAACGAGCTTTAAGGTGATGCCGATGACTTCCGGGTCTGATGTGAAGAAACGGCCAATCCACGGCGACATCGCCGCCAGGAGCAGGCCGACGATACAGCCGAAGCCCACTCCCCACATCGCCAGGCGGCGGTTGACGGCGCGCACCATCGCTCGGTCGCCGCGGCCTATCTGCAGACCGACGAGTGCCTGTCCAGCAATCGCCAGCGAATCGAGCACGAGGGCGAGGCAAGTGAAAAGCGTCAGGGTAATCTGCAGGGCGGCGAGTTCGGCTGTGCCTCCGTAGGCTGCCAGGCTGACCAGGGTGATGAGCGCCAACCGCAGTGCGGCATTGCGCAGCAGCAGCCATCCGGAGGTGCGAGCGGCCAGCAGCACTCCCACCCAGTCAGGCTTCAGACTGGCCTTGTAGCGAACTGCAGCACGAACCGCGATGATGACGTACACGATGCACATGAGCCCGTGGGCTGTCACAGTGCCCAGGGCTGAACCCTCAATCCCCATGCCGAGCCCGTAGATGAAAAGAGCATTGAGCGCGATATTGATTCCGAAGCCGCAGGCAGCCACTATCAGCGGCGTGCGCGTATCCTGCAGGCCGCGCAGAAGGCCCGTGGCCGCAATGACTACGAGCATGCAGGGAAGCCCCCACCACGAAATCGTCAGATAGGAGACAGCGCCGGGCACCGCCACGGCAGGCAGACCGAAGGCCACAACGATTGTCTCGAGAAAGGGCAGGCCCACTGCCAGAAGGATCACCGAAGTGACAAGCGCCAACCACATACCGTCGAACCCGGCCGAGACGGCACCTCGCGTGTCACCGCGACCCAGCCTGCGCGCCACCCGCGGGGTCGTGGCGTAGGCAAGGAAGATCATCAGACCCAGCACGGTCTGGAGAACAGTGCTTGCAACTGCAAGACCGCCCAGGGCAACCTCACCCAGGTGACCCACCATGGCGGTATCGGCGAGCAGAAAGACAGGTTCCGCGGCAAGCGCACCGAGCGCGGGAAGGGCCAGCCGGAGAATCTCGCGATTGAGAGTGGCAGACGGTTGTGACATCGCCGAAAGTCTACCCCCGTGCAAAGCTGTGCTGGTCTTCCGAGAGGCTTATGACCTCCCGGAAGACCAGCGTGTGCGAGCTTGCGTCACTGTGCGCTGTCGGAGGCCTCAGCGGCCTCGGCTGCGCTGCGGCGAACTTCGCGGCGCAGAATCTTGCCGCTGGCGTTCTTCGGCACTTCGTCGATGAAAGTCACCGTGTGGGGAGCTTTGTAGGCTGCCAGGCGCTCTCGGCAGAACTCGATGAGCTCTTCCTCAGTCGCCTGCTCACCGGCTTTGAGGCTGACGAAAGCAGCTACGGTTTCACCGCGGTAGTCATCAGGCGCTCCGACCACCGCGGCTTCCATCACCGCCGGGTGCCGGTACAGCACGTCTTCGACTTCGCGCGGCCAGACCTTGTAGCCGGAGCTGTTGATCATGTCTTTCACTCGGTCGATGATGAACAGCCAACCGTCCTCATCCATATAGCCGACGTCCCCGGTGCGCAGTTCACCACCGGGAATGTTTGCAGCTGTCGCTTCGGGGTTGTTGAGGTAGGACCGGGCGATGATAGGCCCGCTCACACAGATTTCTCCCACCTCACCGGGGCCGACTTCCTGACCGTCAAGGTCGATGATCCGATAGAACGTAGAAGCCAGCGGCAGTCCCGCCGACACGGTTCCGGTTTTCTCGTCGACGGGTGCTCGCATGCCCTGCGGCACAACAGCCGACTGTCCCGAAGTTTCCGTCAGACCGTAGCCCTGGCCGATGTAATGCCCCGTGCGCTCCTCAAACCTGTCGACGAGCGCTTCGGGCACGGGCGCGCCTCCGGAGTTGATCGCCGTGAAGCTGTCGAACTCGGTTCCCGTGAACTGAGGGTGAGCCAAAAGAGCGAGGAACGCTGTTGCCGGGCCGGCCATGGCGTGCGGTTTTTCTTCGCGCAGCATATGCAGCACCGAAGTCGGTTCGAACCGGTAGTTCATCACCAGTTTGCTGGCACACGCCACCGCGGCGAGCATCTGGGTGACAAAGCCCGTGATGTGAAACACCGGTGCCAGGGTGAAGTATGAGTGTTCCGGCCCGTAGTCGTTCTGGACCCGGGCCATCTGCGCATTGTGGGCGATGCCCACGTGCAGAATCTCAGCGCCTTTGGAGCGTCCGGAGGTCCCTGATGTGTAGCCGATCATGGCGGGATCGCTCGGACCGACCGGAGGCTGTGCTGGGACACTGTCTGTGTTTCCGCTTTGGAGGGCAGAGTTTATGGCACTGAGGAAGTCTGTCTGCCCAGTTTCCGTGTTCTCCAGAAGCGGTGCGATGACAGCGGGAACTTCGCCGGGAATGAAGTCGTCTTCGCTGACGGTGAAGATCTGCGGGATGTGCTGGGCCCAGCTGCTGACCCTGTCATTCCATGCGTGGGCGGAGGCGACGATTGCGCTGGGCTGCGAATCACTGAAGATGTGTTCGAGTTCTCCCCTGTACATGGGGTTCAGCGGGACGACCTGTCCGCCGAGCTTCCACGCGGCGAACACAGCAATCGGGAAGGCGGGCACGTTCTGCAGGTACAGTGCCAGCCTGTCTCCGGCGCCGAATCCGCCATCAGCGAGCACCTGGGCGAAAGCACGCGCGTATGCGTCGAACTCGCGGTAGGTGATGGTCGTGCCCCAATAGCGGATAGCGGGACCATCAGGGTTGGTGCGCACCGCTTCGTCAAGCAGATGAAGCATCGTGGTGTCGGGGATCGTTCGGCCATAGCCTTCGTGCTGTGCCCCTGTTTTCAGCCAGGGACGGTCGTCGAACCAGCTCATGGTTGTCCTTTCACGTCGTTGTGAATCACGGTGTGTGCAAAGAGCCTTCGCCCCAAAACAATATGACATGCGGGGCGACTTTGTAAGGGCTCTGCCTGAACTTCCAGACCCAACCTGAGACCGTGGTGCCTCTGCCCTCGTTCTGGCAGTGGTCTGAAAGCAGATGCACCGCCAGCTTGTGCCCCAAATGCGTGTGGGAGCCCGGCCGGGCTCCCACACGCTGCAGTCAGTTCAATTCGGTTCAGGCAACTTCGAAAAGTCCAGCGGCTCCCATACCGCCGCCCACACACATGGTGACGACAACGTAGTTGACCCCGCGGCGCTTGCCTTCCAACAGTGCATGGCCTGTGAGGCGAGCACCGGACATTCCGTAGGGGTGGCCAACGGAGATCGCCCCGCCATTGACGTTGAACTTCTCAGGGTCGATGCCCAAGCGATCGCGGCAGTACAGCGCCTGCACCGCGAAGGCTTCGTTGAGCTCCCACAGGCCGATGTCGTCCACTGTCAAGCCGTGTTGCTTCAGCAGCTTGGGCACTGCGTAGATAGGTCCGATGCCCATTTCGTCGGGGTCGAGTCCGGCCACTGCGATGCCGCGGTAGACTCCGAGCGGCTCAAGGCCCCTGCGCGATGCTTCTTCACTGGACATGAGGACGGAGGCCGATGCTCCGTCGGACAGCTGTGAAGCGTTGCCTGCGGTGATCGTGGGGTTCTCGGAGTAGTCGCCCGGCGGCAGGACCGGGTTCAGACCAGCCAGGCCCTCCAGGGTGGTGGACGGCCTGTTGCCCTCATCGTGTTCCAGCACGGTCTCAACCTCGGAGATTTCCTTGGTCTCTCTGTCCTGGACGAGCTTGACGGAGGGCAGTGGGACGATTTCTTCGTCAAAGCGTCCTGCGTCCTGAGCCGCGGCTGTGCGCATCTGCGATTGGAGCGAGTATTCGTCCTGCTCTTCGCGTGACACCCCGTAGCGGGCTGCAACCACCTCGGCGGTTTTCAGCATCGGCATGTAGAGGTCCGGCTGGTTCTCGGCAAACCAGGGGTCGCGGGATCGGTACTGGTCGGCGAAGTGTTCGTTCTGCACCAGCGAAATCGACTCGACTCCCCCGCCCACGGCGATGTTGAAGCCGTCGACGATGATCTGCTTGGCCGCTGTGGCAATCGCCATGAGGCCCGATGCACACTGCCGGTCGATCGTCATGCCCGATACCGCGGTGGGAAAGCCCGCCCGAATGGCGGCCTGTCGGCCAAGGTTGGTGCTCTGAGCGCCGTGCTGGACGGCTGCGCCGAGAATCACATCGTCGACTTCGGGGCCTTCCAGCCCGGCCCGCTGGACCGCGTGCTTAATTGCGTGGCCTGCAAGCTCCTGCGGCATCGTGTTGTTGAACGCTCCCCGGTAGGCTTTGCCAATGGGTGTGCGTGCCGTCGAGACGATAACTGCGTCTGTCATGTGTCCTCCTGTGTGGGGTGTCGTTCGGCCTATAGCTCAGCCGCGGGGTCCGCCTGCTACGTAGAGCACCTGACCGGATACGAAGCCGCTGGCTTCCGAAGCGAAGAACGCCGCGGCGTTCGCAATGTCGTCGGGCACCCCGCCGCGCCCCACCGGGATGGCGCTGACGGCCCGTTCGACAAAGGAATCGAAGTCCATGCCCACGCGCTCGGCGGTGGCTTTCGTCATATCGGTCTGAATGAACCCAGGAGCAATAGCATTGGCGGTTACCCCGAACTTGCCCAGTTCGATTGCGTAGGTTTTCGTCAGCCCTTGCACCCCAGCCTTCGCCGCAGCGTAGTTCGACTGGCCGCGGTTGCCCAGGGCCGACGTTGAGCTCAGCGATATGATGCGGCCGAACTTTTCCGCCACCATGTATTCCTGGCACGCCTTCGTCATGAGGAAGTTGCCTTCAAGGTGCACGGCGAGCACTTTCTGGAAGTCGCTCAGCGGCATTTTGAACAGCAGATTGTCCAAAATGATGCCGGCGTTGTTCACGAGCACCGTCGGCGGGCCCAGTTCATCAGCGGTTTTCTTCACGGCCGCCTGCACCTGTGCTTCATCCGACACATCGGCACCGATGCCGATGGCCTCTCCCCCTGCTGCAGTGATCGCTTCGACCGTTTCGCGTGTGTCTTCTCCTTTCAGATCGAAGACCGCGACTTTGAGACCGTCGGCAGCGAGTCGTTTTGCGGTTGCCGCGCCGATTCCGCGGGCTGCTCCTGTGACGATTGCCGTGCGTGCCATGGAATAACCTCCTGGGGTTCTGCGTCTTTGCTGAAAACCTGGTTCGCTTCCTTTTCTATCGCCCTGTCAGAAGTTTCCGCAAGAGGTGACCGGGGTGCGCCTCAGCGCTTTTTGCGCTTTTCGCGGATCCGCATGGAGATTTCAATCGGGGTGCCCTCGAAGTCGAAGACCTCCCGCAGTCGCCGCTCAATGAACCGGCGGTAGCCCGGATCGAGGAAGCCGGTGGTGAACAGCACGAACTTCGGCGGCCTGCTGCCGGCCTGAGTGCCGAACAGGATGCGCGGCTGTTTTCCGCCCCGCAGCGGGTGCGGGTTGGCCGCAGCCAGCTCCGCAAGAAACGCGTTGAGCTTGCCAGTGGGAATGCGGTTCTCCCAGCTTTCCAGTGCTGTTTCCATGGCCGGGACAAGGCGTTCGACGTGACGGCCGGATTCGGCGGAGATGTTGACGCGCGGGGCCCAGCTGATATGGCCGAATTCGCGTTCGATTTCGCGCTCCAGGTCCCACCTGCGCTCGTCATCCAGCAGATCCCACTTGTTGAACGCTAGGACAAGACCGCGCCCGGCATCGATGACATTGCGGATGATCTTCATGTCCTGGTCTGAGATCACTTCGCTGGCTTCCAGAAGGACAACTGCGACTTCGGAGCGCTCAAGCGCTGTCTGTGTACGCAGCGAAGCGTAGAATTCAGATCCGCTCGCGTTCTTTGAGCGTTTGCGGATGCCCGCGGTGTCGATGAAGCGCCACTGCCGTCCGCCGAGCTCGACCAGTTCGTCGACGGGGTCACGTGTGGTGCCGGCTTCGTTGTCGACGACAACGCGCTTGTGGCCGACGATCTTGTTCAGCAGCGAAGATTTTCCTACGTTGGGCCGACCGACGAGCGCCACGCGCCGCGGGCCTCCTCGCTCCATGGCCTGATCGATCTGCGACTGCTCAGGCAGAACACTGAGCACTTCGTCGAGCAGGTCGGCAACGCCGTTGCCGTGCATGGCGGAAATGGGATGCGGCTCCCCCATTCCCAGCGACCACAGCTCGGCCGCACCGAGCAGGTCTTTGTCACTGTCAACCTTGTTCGCGGCCAGCAGCACGGGCTTCTTGGTGCGGCGCAGCATGCGCACAATGTGTTCGTCGGTTGCAGTCACCCCGGTTCGAACGTCGACGACGAGCACAACTGCATCGGCAAGTTCGACAGCTGCTTCAGCCTGTTCGGCAATGCGTAAAGCAATTCCCTTGGAGTCGATGTCCCAACCGCCGGTGTCGACGATTGTCAGTCTGCGTCCGGCCCACTGAGCGGGATAGCTCACGCGGTCGCGTGTCACACCGGGAACGTCCTCGACAACAGCTTCGCGGCGCCCGAGAATGCGGTTGACGAACGATGACTTGCCCACATTCGGACGGCCGACGATCGCCAGCACCGGGGCTGGGCCGTCGTTTTGGTCATCCTCGTCAGAACCCGCCCCGTAGGTGTTGAGAAGATCAGCGTCTTCGTCTTCGAGATCGTATTCCTGCAGTCCGGCCAGCAGCGATTCAGCGCGCTTCTGCGCGTCGTCATCGCTGATTTCGCTGATTCTGCGGGCAAAATCGTCGTCGTGGGTTCCGGTGTACTCCTCAGCCACGCGCGGCCTCCACCAGGTCGAGAACCGCCTGCACGGATGCCTCGAAATCGATGTCTGAGGTGTCGAGCGTGTGCACGCCGTCCGCTGCGGAGAGGAAACTGGTCGTCTTCGAGTCCTTCTTGTCACGGCCGATGACGTTCTCAGCGGTCGCCTTCATGCTGGCTTCGTCAACACTGCCGTGCAGCTGCTGGGTGCGTCGGGCAATCCGGACTTCGTCGCGGGCCGTCATGAGGATGCGCACTTCCGCGTCCGGAGCGACGACCGTTGTGATGTCGCGGCCCTCAACGACGATGCCGGGTCCAGCTGCTCGGATGATCTCGCGCTGCTTTTCGATCAGTTCGGCCCTGGCGTCTGGCACAGCCGAGACGATCGTGGCGTTGGAAGTCACTTCGTCGGTGCGGATTTCCTCCGTCACGTCGATTCCGTCCACTTCGATGTAGCAGTTCTTCGGGTCCGTCGAGATCTCGAGGTCGCAGCCGCGGATCTGCTCGACGACATCACCGGGCTCTTGCACACCCCGGTTGAGGCACAGCCACACCACGGCGCGGTACATGGCGCCGGTGTCGAGGTAGCCGAAGCCCAGACGCGCGGCAGATTCGCGCGAAACGCTCGATTTGCCGACTCCGCTGGGCCCGTCGATCGCAACTGTGGTCATGGTGTTCCTTCGTGTTCGAGTGCAGCTTCGGGCAGGCGCCAACCGCGCTTCCGCAGGCCGCTGATCAGGTCGATTTCGCTTGCAGGCAGGACTGAAACGTCAACGGAGCCCAGTTTAACGCCCGTGGCGTGGTCCATCCGCATGTCTTCGATGTTGACGCCGAGTTCGCCGATGTCCGCAAACAGGCGCGCCAGGGCACCCGGGGTGTCGTCGACGACGACCGTGACGACGGAGTATCGGGTAGGTGCGGAACCGTGTTTGCCGGGAATCCTGTCTCGTCCCTCATTGCCTGCCGCGAGTGCTCCGGCGAGCGCGGCATAGGCGCCGGGCCCCAGATCGAGGGCACTGATGACGGCGTCGAGGTCGTCGCGCAGGCCTTCGAGGACCGTGCGGATTTCGGCCGCGTTGCCGGACAGGATCTGGGTCCACAGCCCGGGGTCGGATTCGGCAATCCGCGTGGTGTCGCGCAGGCCCTGCCCGGCCAGTGCGATTCCGTCAGCGGGCATGTCGCGCAGCTGGGCCGCCAGGAGAGAGGCGACAACCTGGGGGGCGTGGGAGACTCTGGCGACCGAGGAGTCGTGAAAATCCGGGTCGAGGTGGATGACAGCCGCTCCGACCGCCTCGGCTAGGTCGGTGATGTGGCCCAGGCGCTCTTTCGGGGTGTCTTCGTCAGAGCACACCACCCAGGGGCTTGCGCTGAAGAGGTCACCGCGCGCGGCGATTGCCCCGGACTTTTCGCGTCCGGCCATGGGGTGGGAGCCGATGTACCGGTCGAGTTCGCGTTCGCGGGCCTGTTCGCGCACCTTCGTGAGGATGGCTCCCTTGACGGAGGCCACGTCGGTCACGGTTGCCTCCGGCCACGTGCGCAGTGCTTTTACAATGATGTCGGCGCACACGTCCGGCGGGGCGGCAACAACGACGACGTCAGGATCGGCGGGGTTTTCGCGGGTTCCCGCACCCATGTCGGCGGCCAGGTTGACCGCGGTGGGCGACAGGTCTTCCAGCGTCACCCTGTGCCCCGCGTTGGTCAGGGCGAGCCCGAGGGATGTGCCCAGAAGCCCGGTCCCGATGATGTGGACTTTCACATCTTCACCGCTTCGAAGAGCGCGCCGATCTCGTCTGGACGCAGCGAGCGGACTTTGCCCTGCCGCTGCTCTGCCAGTTCAATGGGTCCGAATTTCGTGCGGACCAGTCGAATGACGGGATTGCCGACGGCTTCCATCATGCGTCGAACAATGCGGTTGCGGCCTTCGTGCAGAACGATTTCGACAAGCGAAACGCCCTGCGTGGTTTCGATCAGCTTGAAGCTGTCAGCGTGGGCCAGCCCGTCGTCAAGTTCGATCCCGTCGCGCAGGCGGGCGCTGACGTCCTTGGCGATTGTGCCGCGCACCTGCGCCAGGTAGGTCTTCGGGATTTCGTAGGATGGGTGCGATAGGCGGTTGGAGAGTTCGCCGTCGTTGGTCAGCAGCAGCAGGCCCTCGGTTTCGTAGTCCAACCTGCCCACGTGGAACAGCCTTTCGGGGCGGTCCCCCACGTAGTCGTCGAGGTTCTTCCGGCCCTCGGGGTCGCCCATGGACGACACGACTTTCCGGGGCTTGTTGAAGGCGAGGTACACCTTGTCGGTGTGGGTCGTGATCGGCATTGCGTCGACTTCGACGCGCTGTTTTTCCGGGTCGATGCGGGTGCCGAGTTCGCGCACCTGCGTGCCGTCAACCGACACGCGGCCGTCGACGATCAGCTGTTCACACGAGCGGCGCGAACCGAGGCCGGCATCGGCGAGCACTTTCTGCAGGCGCACGCCGTCGCTTGCGTGCACGTCGCGCGACGGCTGGTGGCGTTCAGCGCGTTTCCGGCGCGTGGGCCGCTTTGAGGGGTGGCCGGGAAGTCGGGAGTCTCTCGTGCTCATGCCCTCCATTGTCGCAGAGGCCGCACAGGAGGTTCCCGGCGAGGCCCCGCCGCTTCGCGTCAGTCGTCGGCGGGAACGTCTTCGGGCAGATACGGGGCGATGTCCGGCAGCTGGTCGAGGCTGTCGATGCCCATTGACTCAAGGAACACCTGCGATGTCACATACTGCCGTGCTCCCCCGGCGTGGTCACCGTCGACTTCCACGATGAGCCCGCGCATCATCAGGGTGCGCACAACCCCGTCGACGTTGACTCCGCGGATGGCGGAAATGCGTGCGCGGGTGACCGGCTGGGCGTAGGCGACAACGGCGAGGGTTTCCAGAGCCGCCTGCGACATCTTCGATGACTGGCCGCGCACGAGGAAGTCCTTGACGTTGCCGAACTGTTCTTCGCGCGAGCTGATGCGCCAGCCGCCGTTGGCGGCCCGCAGCTGAAAGCCGCGGCGGACCGAACCGTCCAAACCGTCGTAGTCGGCGGCCAGATCCGCAAGTGCGTTCTCGACTGAGTCCCGATCGATTCCGAGCCCCTGGGCGAGGTCGTCCGCCGTGAGCGGTTCGGCAGACACCATGAGCACCGCTTCGAGAGCTTCGTACCAGTCTTCGCGCATGTCAGTCCTCCCTGTCCTGCTCCGAGTCCTGCTCTGATTCGCCCAGGTTCGCGCTGCGCAGCTCATCACCTGAGACCACCGGAATAACGGTCAGCGGTCCCAACGGGGTGTCCTGCTGAAGATCGCACAGGTGGGCTTTGAAGAGTTCGAGCAGCGCGAGGAAGCGGGCAACCACGATGAGCGTCGTTTCGGCGTCTGTCGCCAGTTCGGCGAATTCGATCGGCCCGCGGCTGGCCAGCTCACCCAGGATCACGGAGCGCTGTTCGGCAACGCTGACATGCTCGAGGTGGAGGTGGTCGACCGCCACGGTCGGCGGTGTGTGGTCACGGCTGATGGCGGTGGCGTAGAGGGCTGCGATGACTTCCGGGGTTGCCGTGAACTCGAGAGGCGGAAGAATGTCGCGGAACTTCTCTTCAAGTTCGGGTGTGCGCGGAATCCGCATGCCCGCTGCGGTCATCTGCTCGCGAAACAGCAGGGACACCTGTTTGTAGGCACGGTACTGCAGCAACCGGGCGAACAGGAGGTCGCGGGCTTCGAGCAGTTCGAGGTCGAGCTCATCTTCCACCTGGCCCTGCGGCAGCAGACGGGCTGTTTTGAGATCGAGCAGGGTGGACGCCACCACAAGGAAACTCGACAGCTGTTCAAGACCGGCAGTGGTTGATGCGTGGTCCGCGTCGCGCAGCTGGGCGGTGAAGGCGAGAAATTCGTCGGTCACCTCGGCCAGGGCGATGTCGGTGATGTCCAGGCGTCGTTTGGCAATGAGGTCCAGCAGAACGTCGAAAGGGCCTGTGAAGATGTCGAGTTCAACTGTGAACCCGCCCTCTGCGGCGTCCGCAGCATCCGCAGAGTCTGTGACTTCTGCGGAATCGGGGGTGTCGATCGTGTCGATCAGGGTGCGCCCCCGCGGGCGATGAGTTCGCGAGCAAGTGCTCGGTACGCCTCGGCACCGCGGTGGGAGGAGGCGAACGATGTGATGGGCTCTGCCGCGACGGAAGCGTCGGGGAATTTCACGGTCCTGTTGATCACGGTTTCAAAGACCTTGTCGCCGAAGGCTTCGACCACGCGCTCGACAACTTCGCGCGAATGCAGGGTGCGGGGGGCGAACATGGTGGCCAGAATGCCGTCGATTTCGAGTGCAGGGTTGATTCGGGCCTGCACCTTTTCGATGGATTCGACCAACAGCGCAACACCGCGCAGCGCAAAGAACTCGGTTTCCAGGGGGATGATGACCCCGTGTGCTGCAGACAGTGCATTGACGGTGAGCAGACCCAGTGACGGCTGGCAGTCGATCAGAACGACGTCATATTCCGGGGCGAGCTTCTGCAGCGAGCGGTCAAGTGCGCGTTCACGTCCGACTTCGCCGACCAGCTGCACTTCCGCGGCAGAAAGGTCGATGTTGGCAGGCAGCACATCGATGCGCTCGATGTCGGTGCTGTGGACGACATCGTGCGGATCCACACCATCATTCATGAGCAGACTGTAGACGCTCTGCTCAACACTGTGCGGATTGATGCCGAGCCCAACGGAGAGCGCTCCCTGCGGATCGAAGTCCACCAGCAGCACGCGCCTTCCGTATTCGGCCAGCGCCGCCCCCAGGTTGATTGATGTGGTGGTTTTTCCGACGCCGCCCTTTTGGTTGACGATCGCGATGATCCGCGCGGGGCCGTGCTGCTCAATGGGCGGTGGGACTGGAAAATCAGTCAGCGGACGACCAGTGGGCCCCATTCCAGGGTTGTCGATGCCGATTTCCTGCTGGGTGTCCGTGTCCACACCACTCACCTTTCTCTGTGCGGCTGTTCTTCTAGCCTACCGCGCTCTGGGATGGGCCGATGCAAATACTTCACGCAGGGACTGTACCGTGACCTTGGTGTAGATCTGCGTGGTGGAGACCGAAGCGTGGCCCAGCAGCTCTTGCACGGCGCGGATATCAGCTCCGCCTTCCAGAAGGTGTGTTGCGCACGAATGCCTCAGGCTGTGGGCGGTCACACCGGAAAGCCCGGCGGCCTCAGCCGCAGCGCGCACAGCCGCCCACGCGGACTGGCGGGTCAGCCTTCCGCCCCTTTGGTTGATGAACACGGCTGCGGTGTTTCCCCTGCTGAAAGCGGTCCGCCCGCGCGTGAGCCATGCGCCGAGAGCGTCAGCGGCGTGGCTGCCCAACGGCACGATCCTCTCTTTGCTGCCCTTGCCGTACAGGCGCACCGCGCCTCCGTCGAGGTCGATGTCGTCAATGTCAACGCCGACGGCTTCGCTGATTCGCGCTCCGGTTGCGTACAGCATCTCCAGGAGAGCACGTGCGCGCAGACTCACCGGGTCCTCCCCCGCGGTCTGGGCGATCATCGTCTCGACTTCAAAGACAGTCAGCGCCTTCGGAAGACGGGTGATGTCCTTTGGCAGCTGCACATCGACAGTCGGGTCGATCCTGCCGGCGGCCTCGGCGGCATAGAAGGCGTGAAATCTGCGCAGCGCGGATAGGGCCCGGGCCCGTGAAGATGGGGCCGCTCCCCTTTCGGCGAGCACTTCCGAATACCTGCGCACCACCTCGGCATCGACCCGAGAGAAGTCATTGAGCCCCTCGTCCTGGAGGAACCGCAGATAGTCGGCCAGGTCGCGAGCGTAGCCGTCAATCGTGTTCTGGGCCAGCCCGCGCTCCAGGCGCAGCATGGTGAGGTATTCCGCTGTGGGCTGTCGCAGCCCACGCGGTGTCTCCTCCGGGAGCAGCTGGGCTCCTCGCCTGGCCATATCAGCCGTGCAGGTGTCGGTACGCAGGCCAAGCGCAGTCAGCCGGCCGCAGACCCGCCCAGTCGTCACTGCGCGAAGCGTGGGCGTGCAGGATGGCCAGCTGGGCGGTGGCGTTGCCGATCCGGCCCTCCCGAACAGCCGCGAAGGCCTCGTCCAGCGGTGTCCAGCGCAGTACAAGCCCGGCTTCTTCGCCTTCTCGAACAAAGTCCGAGGCGCTCTCGGCCAGGTCTCGGGCCAGATAGATCCGCAGAACTTCGCTCAGCCCGCCGGGTGAACTGAGCTGGTCGGCAAGAACGGCCCATGAGCGCGCCTGCAGATCTGCTTCTTCGCCCAATTCGCGCTGTGCTGCCAGCAGCGGATCTTCGCCTTGGACGTCGAGCAGACCCGCCGGAATCTCCCAATCGCGCTGGCGAATGGGATGGCGGTACTGCTGGATGAGGAGGATCCGGTCTTCGTCATCGACTGCAGCAATGCCGACGGCACCCGTGTGGTCAACGAAATCACGGGTTAGACCGGCGGCTTCGGGAAGGTCGACGGTTTCGCGGCACACATTCCACACAGCACCGCGAAAGACGACTTCGCGGGCGTAAGCCGGATAGTCGACCGGCTGATCTGCCAGCTGCGGCTGATCAGGCATTGATGTTCTCGGCGTAGGCGTAGAGTTCCAGCAGAGTTTGGGTCAGGTGATCGCGGTTGCCGCTGCGTACGCGTTCGCGAAGCACAAAGCCTCCGCTGATCCGAGCTGCGGGGCTGCCCGCGTAGGCCGCAATCGCCCTGCCGATTTCTTCTGCCGTGTTCGCAACCGCTGCCTGCGGACCGTAGGCCCTGGCCAGACGCTCATTGCCGACTACGATGGTGGCTCTGCCGACGTTCATGACATCATCTGAATCCAGGCCTGTCATACGGGCCGAAGTGATGACGATGTCGGCGGCATTGACGATGTTGACGGCATCCGACGGTGCAGCGACCGTCACATAGTCCAAAGCGTGCGAGAGCTTTTCCAGGTGTGAGCGCACTCTGCCACGACCAGTGAATACAACCCTCCAGCGGCGATCTGACTGGGTTTTTCCGAGGGCTACGACCGCTTCGACCACTTCCGTGAGCTCTGCCGTGTCCTTCGCTTCAATCGGCACGGCGATGACCATGCGGCCGTCATCGGCGGACAGTCTGCGGCGCATCTTCTCAGCTGAAACACTGGGCCGCGGGAAGCCGTCATCATCGGTGCGCACAAGCTGCGCGCGTTGGACGACCGCGACGTCGTCTTCGTAGTCGGCGACAACCCGTTCGGTGGTGCCGAGCACCGCGGTTGCGGTGCGGGCGACGATCGAGTGCTGTGCACCGAACACGGAATCGTCTTCGTCCCGGCCGATCGTCGCGATGATCGGCGGGTGCATCCGAGTGGGCAAACCGGTCAGGCCGAGGCCGGCAAGCACCGCGGCGTGGCGACCGTGCGCGTGGACGATATCGATGTGCCGGTAGTTTTTGTGCAGGCGAAACGCCGATCTTCCAGTCGACAGGTCGAAAGGCCCGGGGCCCGACGGGATCTCAATGTGCCGCAGCTGCGAATGCTGGGCGCTCAGACCCTGAAAGACTTCGGGCCGCGAAGCAACAGCCACCCGGTATCCCCTTTCGAGTTGACCGGCGATGATGGTCGCTGCAGTGTCGGCGATAGGCGAAGACGCCTCGGTCAGAACATGCAGAATGCGCTTCTGCGGGGCCAGCGTGTCGCTCACGTGTAACTCCTTCTTGCCTTCCAAGACTACTTCTTCATACCGGGGTACAGTTCTTCGGCGCGCTGCCCGAAGCCGTATGCGGCCGGTTTGCCGCCGTCGATGAGGTCTGCCGTCGCCAATACCGTAATCACAGCCCCCGCGTTGGTTTCAATGCCGTCGACAGTTGTTCCGGAGCGATCGCCGCGAAGCTTGTATACAAGGCCGCCGGTGCCCAGCGGTCCAGCCACGACAAGCGGCAGAGTGCCCTGGATTTCCCGCAGGGCCTCGACGTAAGCGCTGCTGTCGTCAGCTGGTTGAGCGGATTCGCCCTGGCCCTGCTGCTGCACCGCGGTTGTTTCACCTGCCACGAATATGAAGGCGTCGGCCTTGCCGGGCTTGCCGCCGACCATCCGGCCGTGGTCGCGCAGGACCTTCAGAACAGCTTCAGCGTCCTCTTCTGACAGCGATCCGGCTTTGCTGCCAGCACTCCACACCTCGGTCAGTGCACTGGCGACTGCTCGCGGAGGTTCCTGGGGATCTTTGTCCACGTGCGCACGGAGTTCTTCAACCAGCTCGCCCTGTGGGTCCTCTGGGGAGAATGTCGTCTTGGTGAGGGTGCCGCCTTCAACAACATTCGCTCCGGCTGCGGTCAGCTGCTGCTGAAGTCCGCGAACATCAGCGCTGGCGGCCTCTTCGGCGCGGATGACCGAAACCGTACGATCACGCAGTTTGTCGTCGATGAGGCTCGGCGCGTTCGCTTCCACAAAGTCGTTGAGACTGCGGGTTTCTGCCCGGCTCTTGTCCAGGTCGCCGCGAAGATTGTCGCGGTCTTCGCGCAGCGCCTGCACTTGGCCCTGGAGGGACTGGCCGATGGGCGCCTTGAGGGGGCCTGCGCCCAACACGATTCCAACGGCGAGCGCCAGGAAAACCGAAAACAGGGAAACCAGGTGGTAGCGGAAGTCAATCACGGATTTTCAGCCTTGGATAAAGGGAGCTATGCGAGTGTGGAGAGCGGCTTCAGTCTGTGCGCCCCAGCCTCCGAAGAAGCCGAGAACGCCGTCGAACTGAGCGGCGATGAGTTCCAGCAGCAGCCGACCGGACTCGGTGGCTGCCAGCGCTGCGGCCAGTGCCAGCAGACCGGCCAGCGCGAGCACCAGCAGCTGCCAGGATCTGGCGCGCTGCCGGTACAGCAGCGACACGCCCTTGGCGTCGACTACGCGTGATCCGAGGATCATGCGGACCACGTAGGCAGACGGCTGGCTTTCAGCGCCCGCGTGGGCATATTCGATGACAGTGGGTGAGCCCACTGCCACGATGAGCGGCGCACCGAGAGCATCCGCCAGCAGCAGGCCCGCGTCTTCGTTGGTGCCGGCTGTTTTCAGAACGTCGTAGTGCAGGCCCTCTTTTTCCAGCCGCTGGATGCCTTCGGCCGGACGGCCCGGGCTGTGGTGGGCAATGAGCACAGCACCTGACAGAAGCGGTGAATCGCCGACAGCATCGAGATTGCCGATGATGATGTCGGGACGGTGACCGGCTTCGAGAAGGGCGTCGGCCCCTGCGTCAACCCCAATGAGCAGCGGGCGGTACTCCCGGATGTAGGACTTGAGCATTGCCAGGTCCTCTTTGTAGTTGTATCCGGCAGATACGACCAGCGCTTGGCGTTTGAACATCGACCTGGGAATGTCCGGCAGGTCCAGCGCGCTGAACAGGAGGTCGGAGTGCGCGTGGACGAAGGTCGCCATGTCATCGACAAGGTCGGCAATGATTCCGCCGTGTCCTTTTTCAACAGTTTCTGCAGTGTCCACAGGGCTATTCTTTCACGCTGTCGAACGAGGATTTTTCCTGCGCGGCAATTGCCAGCAGCTCGTCAGCGTGTTCGCGTGCCGAATCAGATTCGGCCAGACCCGACAGCATGCGCGCAAGTTCGTGTTCACGTTCTTCCCGGCTGAGAACCGAAACACCGGAGACAACGCCTTCGCCCGCATCGTCTTTGGACACCGTGACGTGATTGTCAGCCCACGCGGCGACCTGGGCCAGGTGGGTGACGACGATGACCTGCGAGTGTCGGGCCAGCTGCGCCAAGCGGCGGCCGATCTCGATGGCAGCACGGCCTCCGACACCGGCGTCGACCTCGTCGAACACGAAGGTCGGGAAGGTGATGCTGCGGGCCATGACCACCTCAATGGCGAGCATGACGCGAGACAGTTCACCGCCGGAGGCGAGCTTGCCGATTTCACCGGGCACAGTAGACGAATGGGCCGCAAACAGAAGTGACACGGAGTCACAGCCGTGGACCGCCGGTTCGGCTTCTTCGATTGCGAAGGTGATTGAGGCTTTCGGCATGGACAGCGCCGCGAGTTCAGCGCCGACGGCCTGCGAGAACTCTTCTGCCGCCTTTGTCCTCTGCTCGGTCAGCCGGGTGCCCTTGTCAAGCATGTCTGTTCGTGCCGCTTCGACCTGGGCGTCCATTGTGGCAAGGCTCTCACCGGCTTCGCGCAGGCGCAGAAGTTCAGCGCCGGCTTGTGTCTCAAAAGCCAGCACCGCCGAGGTGTCCTCACCGTAGGCGGACAGGGAGCCGAGATCTGCACGCCGCTGTTCGATGTCTTCGAGCGACCTGTCCCCGAGCTCGTCAAAGCCGGCCAAGTACTCGCTCAGTCGTGCCGCCCTGTCTGACAGCTGCAGGCCCAGATCGGTCAGCGCCGAGGCGTGTTCTGTGAGCGTGTCGTCCGAGGCGGCTGCCTGGCTGAGCTGCGCGGCTGCCGCATTGACCTGGTCGACGGCGTTCGCGGTGTCGTCCCAGTCGGCTCCGGTGAGGCAGGCCTGTGCTGAAGCGACCGCGGTTTTCAATTCGTGTGCCGAGGCCAGGCGGTTGGCAAGAGCTGTCAGTTCGACGTCTTCGCCTTCCAACGGGCGGACTTCCTCGATCTTCTCCAGCGCGGCTTCCAGGAACTCGATTCGCTGCTCCCTTTCGGTCGCAGTGTCTGTCAGTTCGGCATGTTCTTCTTTCAGCGATGTCCACGTGGCGTACGCTGCGGCGTAGTCCTGACGCGCCCGGGCAAGTTTCTGCCCGCCGAAGCTGTCAAGCAGTTCGCGCTGCCGGGTGCGGCTGCGCAGAGTCATCTGTTCTGACTGTCCGTGCATAGACACGAGCTCACGACCGACATCCGACAGCAGACCGGCTGGCACGGTGCGTCCTCCCGCGGTGGCCCGGGCACGGCCTGAAGCGGGGATGGTGCGGGTGACGATGAGTTCACCCTCGGCTTCGCCGCCGGCGTCTTCGACGCGTTCGGCAACATCGGGCTGACCTGTGATGTCGAAGATTCCCTCGACAACAGCACGGTCTTCTCCGGCTCGGACTACGTGGCTGCCGCTGCGTGCGCCCAGCAGAAGGTCAAGCGCGGTGACAAACATCGTCTTCCCGGCCCCGGTTTCTCCGGTGACGACTGTCAACCCTGGCGAGAGTTCCACCTCGGCTGTTTTTATGACTCCGAGATTCTCTATGCGCAGAACCTCAATCATCGCGCACCCCCGGTCCGCGCCAGCCAGCCACCGGCAGCTGGAATTTGGCGACCAGGCGGTCGGTGAAAACACCTTTGTTCAGGCGGGCCAGAGGTACTGGAACAGCTGAGCGGCGAGCCTCAACGCGGGCTCCTTCGGGCAGGTCGAAGCGGAAGCGCCCGTCACAGAACAGAACTGCTCGCGTACCGGGTGTCACAGGCTGGAACTCGACACCCAGTGTCGAGGACGGGGACACCACCAGCGGAGTGGAGAACAGCGCGTGCGCCGAGATCGGCACCATGAGGAGCGCCTCGACGTCCGGCCAGATGATCGGCCCTCCGGCGGAGAATGCGTAGGCCGTTGAACCGGTCGGAGTGCCCATGATGACGCCATCACAGCCGAAGGTCGACACGGGGCGGCTGTCTACGCCGACAACCACTTCGATCATCGAAGCACCGCGGTCTTTTTCCACCGTTGCCTCGTTCAGCGCCCAGTCTTCGTGAATCAGTTCATCACCGAGGGTGACGGTGATGTCGAGGCTCATGCGCTGCTCGACGACGTAGTCGCGGGCGATGGCAGCTTCGACAGTGTCATGGAGGTCTTTGCGCTCGGCTTCTGCGAGGAAGCCCACGTGCCCCAGGTTGATGCCCATGATCGGCACACCGGTGCCGTGGAAGTGCGAGGCCGCGCGCAGAATCGTGCCGTCCCCGCCGAGAACCATGACGAGTTCGGGGCCGGTCTCGGAGTCGAGTTCAGCGAAATCGCTGAGGACTTCAATACCCGACAGATCAAGATCCCCGTACGATGACAGGCTGGCGTATTCGCGGTGTGCGATGACCGGTGTGATTCCGCGATCTATCAGGCTCGCGCAGACCGTCTGCGCGGCAGCGCGGGCACTCCGGCGGTGCGGATGCACTACAACGACGATTCTTCGATTCACCGAGCCTCCTCGCCACCCAAACTATCAGCCCGCCTGTCCTTTCGCTCTGTGTGTGCGGGCACGGTCAGCGGGTGGTGGGCTCCCGCACGGACGTGGGCAGCCAGGCGTTCGCGGCTGAGCTTCTGCCCCGCCGAGGCGGATGGCAGGGGCCGCTGTGTCTGCCCCGTGTGCGCCCACAGGAAGTATTCGATGTTGCCGGTCGGACCCGGTAGCGAAGACTGGACGATTCCGCACAGCTGTCCTCCGAGCTTCTCAACGTGTTCGGCAACGGAGCACACCGCCTCAGCGCGAGCCTGCGGGTCGGTGACCACGCCGTGCTTGTCCAAGGCGCTGCGCCCGGCTTCGAACTGCGGTTTGACCATCAGCACAAGATCGCCTTCGGTGTTCTCCAGCAGCGGCTGCGCAATGAGCGTCAGCGAAATGAACGACACGTCCGCAACCGTCATCTGCATTTTCCTGCCGCCCAGCCATTCGCCGGTGAGGTTGCGCAGATTGTGCTCTTCAAGACTCGTCACCGCCGGGCTGCTGCGAAGACCCGGGTCAAGCTGAGCCGTGCCGACGTCGACCGCCCACACGTGCTCGGCACCTCGTGACAGCAGAACCTGGGTGAAGCCGCCGGTGGAGGCTCCGGCGTCCAGGCAGTTCAGCCCGCTCGGACTGAGTGCAAAGGCATCGAGGGCACCGATGAGCTTATGAGCGGAACGAGCCACCCAGGGGTCGGCTCTGTCCACGGTGATGTCGGCGGTGTCGCTCACAGTGGCCGAGGGCTTTGTGGCAGTCTGGCCGTCAACGGCAACCCGGCCGGCCCGGATTTCGCGCTGTGCTCTGTTGCGGGAGCGGACGAGGCCGCGCCGCACGAGCGCAGCATCAAGGCGCAGCGTCATGATGAGCGCGCATCGAGAATCGTTTCGATGCGATCCGTCAGGGCTTCTGCGGCTTTGACCGCTTCCGGTGTGTCGGCGCTGAGAACGGCTTCGAGCGCGGCGTGCAGTGAATCCGCTTCACTGCTCGGGGCCGGCGGCGGCTGTGGGCTGGCTCCCCTGTCGGGCCGCTGTGTTTCTGGGCTGCTCATACAAAGCGCTCCGGCAGGGTTCCGGCGTCCAACGGGCGGTCCAGGTGCGCTGACAGGGCTAGCGCAGCCGCAACCGCATGATTGTCAGGCCCGGAGTGGGTGATTCGACTGTTTTCGCAGCGCACGCGAGCTGCACCGCACTGTGCGGCGTCCGCGTCACATCGGACAGTCGGAGTGTCTTCGACGGCGGCGCGGACCGTGGCAATGGAAGAGGCGATCACATCCGGCTGCTGCGCCGGCGGCAGGGCAAGTGCAGAGTGGACGGAGTCGACTCCGGTGAGCACGAGAGCTGTCTGCATAGCGGCGGCTTTGCCCGCGGCAATGTCGGTGGCGATCTGGTCGCCGACCATAACGGCCCCGCTCATGTTCTGAGCCCGTGCCGCCAGTGTGAGCATGGTGGCTTCGGGCTTGCCGTACACCTCTGGGACGATTCCCGTGCATTCCTGAACAATCCGAACGAAGGAGCCGTTGCCGGGAAAGAATCCGGTTTCCTTGGGCATGCGCAGGTCCGGGTTAGTCGCGCAGAATCGCGCTCCGGCTCGAACCGCGGCAATTGCGCAGCACAGGTCGATGTTCCCCACATTCGCGGCAAGCCCCTGGAGGACGGCATCAACCTGCTGTCGCCGACTGTCGAGTTCATCGATGAGCTCAGCGGTGGGCCGAACCGGTTTGAGACCAGCCTGCTCCACACACTGGGCGAGGAACTCACTGCCGACGATCAGCACGCGAGAACCCGCAGCCAGTTCCTCTGAGAGGCACTGAGCACCCGCAACAGCGGATGTCATGACCTGGCGGTCGTCGATGTCGACGCCGAAGCTCCGAATGTGCTTGGCCATAGCGCTGTTTGAACGCGAAGCGTTGTTCGTGACGAAGCCGACGGGCCCGCGTGAAGCGAGATCGCGAAGTGCCGCACCGGCGCCGGGAACTTCTGCCCGGCCGGTGTAGACAACACCGTCGAGATCGAAAAGCCAACCTGTCACGGCTGAAACATGGGAGGCGTGTCTCCCGACTCCGGTTTGATGTGGCCGCTCTGCTGGCCCTGTCCTTCTTCAGATGTTTCGGATTCGGTGTCCCGCTGTGGCTTGGCCGAGTCGATATCAGCCATGATTTCGGCCATTTCCTCGTTGATTTCATCTTCGAGGGTGTTGCCTTCGGCTACTGGCACGGGGCCACTTTCAGCACCCGGGACGTCGCCCTTGTTGTCAGCATCTGCCGATTCTGTCGTCGCCGATTCAGCATCGACGGAATCGGGCTCGTCAGCTCCCTGCACCTCCGAGTCTGTTGGCGCATCTTCTGCGGATTCGCTTTCCGCAGACTCAGCTTGCGCCGGTGCGCTTTCTTCGGTCTGGGCGTCCTCAGCGGGTTCGTCCTCGAGTTCTTCCTCGATGACGATGATGTCGACTTCCTCCGAAGCGTCCGTCAGGCCCGTGCGTTCGGCAGTGACCTGCGCGAGCTTGTCGTATTTGTCGGCGGTCTCAGACTCACCGCTGACGCGCAGCAGGTCGGCGTAGGCCTGCAGCAGGCGGATTGCGCTTGCCGGTTTGTGTCCCGTGAATCCGACGCTTTCGATGGTTTTCCGCGCTTCTTCCAGTTTGCCCAGATCAGAGTGGGCACCTGCGGCAACGATTGCCAGTTCCAGCCAAATGTCTTTGCTGACAGCGCTGCGGTCAGCAGCCGCGAACATGTCGATGGCTTTCTGCGGTCTGCCGCGGCCTCGTTCGGCATCGGCAATGACTGCCAGGTTGTCGTGGGAGCCGGTGATCCGGCTGTGCGTGCGCAGTTCGCGGGCGGCTTCGTCATACAGCCCCTTGTGATAGGCGACGAGGCCGAGTGCTTCACGGGCCGCACCGATTCGGCCGGCGCTTCTTGAAGCCGCTTTTGCGTGTTCGTATGCCTGGTCCAGGTCAGTGTCGAGAAGGAAACCGGCAGCGACTATGTGCTTGGCGGTTCGCTCGGCGTTTTCAGCACTCAGACCCCGAAGTTCGCTCTTGACGTGTCCGGGGAGTTCTTTTCCTGTGATGCCTTCGGGGATGGGCGGAGCGCTGAAGTGGGGCCGATCGTCGCGTTTTTTCGGGCGGTGATCAGCGCGGCCGTTGTCTTTGAAGCGCGGTTTGCCGTCCCACTTCTTACGGCGGTCACCATCACGGCGCTGGCCATCCCAAGAACGCCCGTTACGGCGACGCTCACCGTTCCACTTCTTGGAACGCTCACCATCGCGGCGTTCGCCTTCCCAGGAACGCCCGTCACGGCGGCTGCTCTTGCCTTGCGTTCCAGAGTCGCGGCGCTGAAAGCGGCTGCTGCGGTCCGGACGGCGGCTGCCGCGCTGCCCGTCGTGTGATGATGATGAATTCGCCACTGCTCTCCCCTATTGAAATCTGCAGGCTACAGTCTATCGCGAAGATAATTCAGGCCCGGCCGGCCGCTGATGGGCGGCGGGTGTTCAAATGCTCCGCGAATTCCCGCACGATTTCGGCCGCGCTCTGTTCTCTGCATTCAGCCCATCCGGTTCCAGCCCAGAGGTTTTGCCATGCGGGATCATCGCCCGCAGCCTTTTTCACTGTGCCGACCATGGCGTTCACTTGCGGGTAGCCGACAACAGCATCGGCGTCGAAGCGGTCAATGAACTCATTGCGCAGGCCTCTGGCTGGACGGCCGGAAAAGGCCCGCGTTCGGACTGTTTCTGTATACAGGCCCTCTAGAAGCGCCCTGCGATGGCAGGACTTTGTTCCGGCTTCGTGGCTTGTGAGAAAACGGGTGCCGATCTGGACTGCCTGTGCGCCGTGCTCAAGCAGTCCGGCGGCGTCCCCGGGTGTTCCCACTCCTCCAGCGGCGACAAGCGGAAGCGCTGAGCTGCTTCGGACCTCATCAAGCAAATCGGGCAAAGGCGTGCCGTTGGGCTCCGCGGACTGGTCGAACTGTCCACTGTGTCCTCCGGCGCCAGGGCCCTGAAGAATCAGAAAATCTGCCCCACACCGCTCTGCCTCCACTGCTTCATGCCTGGTGGTTGTCGTTATGCCCACAACAATGCCTGCGGACTTCAGCGCAGAAAGAATGCGAGGTTCTGGAAGTCCGAAAGTGAACGAGCAGTAAGCGGGTCGGTGACGCAACGCGATGTCAATCTTTGGGCCGAAGGCATCGTCCGTGAACCTTGGCAGCGTCGGAGTGTCAATGCCGAACTGCGTAAATGCGGGCACGAGCGCCTTTCTGTACCCTTCAATGTCTGTGTCTTCAGCCCGGTGGCTTTCTGGAGCGAACACGTTGACGCCGAATGGGCGGTCGCCCATCTCAATGATCTGCTGCTCGAACTGCTGCGGCGACGAATATCCGCCTGCCAAAAAGCCCAGCCCTCCTGCGTCGCTGACGGCCTTCACCAAGGATGGGGTTGTGGGCCCGCCTGCCATAGGAGCTTGAACAATGGGAGTTGTCAGAACTTCGAACATAGAGCCAGCCTACCGAGCAGCGCCGCGAAAGTGCCATGTAAACGGCTATCGCGAGCAGTCGGGCTGCCTGCCGCGGGCAACAACTAATCCCCTGTACCGGGTGTGCACGGCCAACAGGGGATCAGATCTTCCAGGCTCAACAGAAAACACAAAGGTAGGGAATCAATATTGAAGGCACCCTTGATGAATAGGGGTGTGGGATTTGAGGTGGTGAATGGGTGAAGGCCCCCAGGGGGTTGGGGAGCAGGTGTGTGCTCTACCCAGCCTGGGGGCCTTCACTTGTGGTGTGGTTGCGGCGGTGTC
>NZ_KV802320.1:0-1085 GCF_001810665.1 Brevibacterium sp. HMSC063G07 | reverse complement strand
TGGGCAAACTGGTCTTCGACGGTGTTGTCGACCCAGGTAATGCTGAGGACGCCAAAGCTCTGAAGGAAGTCAATGAACGCTCAGACCGCTTTGCAGATCTCGAAGACCCGGCGGCAGCACCTGTCCGATCAGACAAAGCCAGCAAAGACAAGGCCGAAACGTCCGTATCCGGTGGAGGAAAAGCCAGCGGAAAACCTGACCTTGATGGTCTGACGTTTGATCAGAAAAATGCCGTTAATCAGGGTGCTGGTTTTCAGAATGCCTTTGAGGAGTTCGCCAAGGACTGCGTTGAAAATGGGCGCAAAGGCAAAACCTACGAGGACCTGTGGCCAAACTTGGGCAATACTCCTAATGCAAAGAAAACCTTTACGTGTGCTTTGGGTGATAGTGACGATGTCAAGGTGCTCAGTGAGAACAATGCCAAGCTTCTGCAGAAGCTTGAAACAGCCGATGGCGGCAAAGGGATGCTCGGCGGACCGGACGACGGTGACCGTCGTGTGACCTTTTCGGTTGGACGCAAGGGTGTGAAACGGGCGCTGTACGATGACAATTTCTGGCCTGACCTGAACTATGCGCTGAATGAGCTCAAAGAAGGCAAGTCCGCCGGTAGGCTTTTGTATCTCGCTGACATTTATGACGGCTTGGAAGACGGTCACTACGACGAGAAGGCCGCTGCGTTTACGAACATTCGGTGTACGGATTCTAATGGTGCGGATGAGCCGATGGATGCGGCGAAGCTTGCCCAGGCGCGTAAATATGCCGAAGCGTATGATGCTGTTGCGCCGTTCCAGCGGGCGAGTGTTTCGGCAGGCAGCTATGACGTGTGTGACTTCTGGAAGTTCAAGGGCACGTTGCCGAAGCCGCAGAAGCTGTCGAAGGTGCCGAATATTCTGGTGATTTCGACGACTCACGACCCTGCGACGCCGTATGGCAATGGTCCGAAGGTCGCCGAGATGATTGACGGTTCACTGCTGAGCGTAGCCGGGGTTGCCCACGGCGCCTATGGTGGGGTCGAGTGTGTCAACACCACGGTCAACGCTTTCTTCAATAGGGGTCGTGTGCCGCGTGATGGTGAGTTTGGTGAG
>NZ_KV802319.1:0-1025 GCF_001810665.1 Brevibacterium sp. HMSC063G07 | reverse complement strand
CGGCAATCCCGTGCTGGGCAAGTCGCTGGTTGTAGACAACGCTGACATACTGTGAGCCGTGATCTGAATGGTGAATGAGACCTGTTGTTTCCTCAGCACACACGATCGCCTGGTTAAGAGCTTGCAGCGGCAGTGCTTCCGTCCGCATCGAGTCTGATAACGCCCACCCAACGATCCGTCGAGAGTAAACGTCGGTGACAAACGCGGCGTACACAAAGCCTTTCTTCGTGCGCACATACGTAATGTCGGCCACCCACAGTTTATTCGGGCCCTGAGCTTTGAACTCACGCTCGACCAAGTCCGGGCGCAGATCAGGCACATTAGCCTTACGGGTTGTGAGAGGTGATCTGCCTTTGCCTTTGCCAGAAACACCGGCCAAGCGCATCAACCGAGCAGTTTGTTCACGACCGATATCAATTCCGTCACGGCGGAGAGCATGCCACATTTTCCGCACGCCGTAGACGCCGTAATTATCCCGATGAACAGCACTAATGCGGTCGACCAGCACAGCATCACGAAGGCGACGAGCACTTAACCCACGGGCCTTGGACTGGCGATACCCACGCGAGGTGATGAACCCACCAGCCCGGTTATCCTTCAACGTCTTACAGATGAACTCGACAGAGAAACGATTCCGGTATTCATCGATGAATCGGATCATTTCCGACGTTTTGGGTCGAGTTCCGACGCGAAAAAAGCTGAGGCAGCCTTCAGCAGCTCGTTAGTGTCGCGTAGCTCTTGATTTTCACGACGTAGCCTCGCGTTCTCGGCAGCCAAATCTTCAGGCACAGGTTCTGGAATGTTTCCCGCACGGCGGGCCTGCTGAGTCCATTGACGGGCCGTGTGCCATGAAACCCCCAGCTTTGGAGCTACTGCCTGGCACGCGGCTTGCATCGACATATTTTCCGCCAAGATGCGGTCTTCCACAAGACGGACCACACGGTCCTTCGCATCCTGGTCAAATTTCCTTGGCACGTTCCAAATTTTCCCATCTACTCAAACGGAACAAAACCTGGGGCACTTCA
>NZ_KV802318.1:0-227 GCF_001810665.1 Brevibacterium sp. HMSC063G07 | reverse complement strand
CGAGGGCTTCACAGTTCTTGGCAGACCAGTCGATCTTCTGACTGTAGTAAGCCTCTAAACCAGCCGGAACCTTCCCGGCAGACTTACCACCAGGCTTCGGGGCAGGAATCTCATAGCGTCCCTCGCCCTTCTTAAACAGCTTTTTGGCAAGCTCCGGATAATGCTCATCCGGCTTCGCAGCCTTAGCAGCATCCTTCTGACCAGACTTCTCAGAAGACTTGCCCTTC